>CAYJOX010000024.1:0-3706 GCA_964371915.1 uncultured Oscillospiraceae bacterium | reverse complement strand
TATACTTGCAGAAATTTTCACCGGCGTGCCAACCTCATGGTACGTTTTATTAAACGCACTGCATATCTCTTTGGCTTTTTCGGTTAACACATCATCATCAAAGCAGTTTTTTATCAGAACAAAAAACTCGTCGCCACCAAGCCTACCGATAATATCATCCGAGCGAAATATCTCTTTCAGACTATCCGATAGTTGGGTTAGTACTGCATCACCGTACATATGCCCGATATTGTCATTAATATCCTTAAAATTATCTATATCAATAATCATAAGAGTATGGCCGCAATCCGCATCCCTGCGTTTGCGTAACGATTCTTTTATTAGATGCTCCGTAGAGCTTCTGTTATATAAGCCTGTAAGAGAATCCGTTTCGGATAACTTTGTAAGCATTTCTATCTCGTTCTGCTGAACGGTTATATCATTCATCTTACCAATTACCCTTGCCGGATGACCTTTTGAGTCGGGGTAGGTTCTATAATGTGCCATGTACCAATAGCTATTACCGGCATTATCCCTAAGCTTTATCTTTTTTGATACTGTTTCACCATTAACATGCAAAAGTGAATTTGAGTTTATGTATTTACGGCTTTCTGGGTCTATTAATGTTGAACTGCGAACTAACTGAGAAAAATGGTCTATTACCTCCGGTAGCCCAAATCTTTTTGTAAATATTCCATTGCAGGTCATTACATCGCTTTGTATATCGTATTCGAAAAAATTATCCTCGGTAAGATTTTTCACCTTCTCCATAAAATCTTCCATGCTTTGCATCTCGGATACATAGTGCATCTGTCTTATTCCACTATTAACACCAACTGCAACAAAGGCTTGACCTTCACGTTCAAAAACATGACCGGTAAAATCCACTATATAGTAACCATTTTTCTTTGAATTAATTCTAAGTTTAATATTAAAAGTTCGTTCACCCTGCTTATCAAGTGTATGGCGAACTACATTAACGCTATTTGTACGATCATCGGGATGAATTAATAAAAGAGCCCTATTGTGAAACTGCTTTTGCAACTCTCGCCTTGTATAGCCTAAAAGCCTCAAACAGATAGAATTAGCACTTATAAAGGCAAAATCTTTATCTGCAGTACAGATGAACATAGCATTGTTATATTTAAACAACCTGTATTCATCTGCAGCTATTGGTTTTATTAACTTTTTTAACATAATATACCTTTTTATATTATTCTGATATTATTTTAACATAAAATAATAGTAAAGTAAAGTTAACATTAAGACATTCGACAAAATAGATATAAGTTGTATAAAATTGTTGTTGCGTTGACAGAATTTAACAGGTATGATATGCTTTATTCTATATAAAACTATATTTCAAACAGGTTATAATGATTAAAAACAATCTATTAACAGGAAGTGTATTTAAAACTTTAATAGCCTTTACACTACCTGTTATGTTTGCAATGATATTGCAGGTAATGTATTCAACAGTCGATATGCTTATAGTAGGTAATTTTTCAACGGTAGCAGATGTTTCTGCCGTTTCTACAGGCAGCCAGCTTATCAACACCCTAATATCACTCTGTACAGGGCTTGCAACCGGTACAACCATACTCATAGGACAGAATATAGGCGGAGGTAAGACAGAAAAAAACAATATAATTATAGGTAACTCTGTCGTTATATTCCTTCTTGTCTCCATAGTTGTAACGGTTATTCTTTTGTTTTTTAACAAGCAGACGGTAGAGCTGTTAAACACTCCTTCTGAGGCGGTACAGGAAACATCCAGCTACCTCTTTTTTTGCTCTATGGGCATACCTATGATCTTTTTATACAATATTTTAAGTAGTATTTTCCGGGGGTGGGGGGATTCTAAAACTGCACTTATTACAGTAGCCATAGCATGCGCCATAAATATTATAGGTGACCTGATTTTGGTTGGGCTGTTTGATATGGGCGCTGTAGGCGCTGCGATAGCCACCACAACTGCACAATCGATAAGTGTGGTTTTATCTATAATTATTGCAGTTAAAAAGAAGCTGTTTAAGCTAACCTCCAGTATGTTTAAACTTCGAGTTAACTACATAAAAAGCATACTATATCTTGGGCTGCCTATCGCGCTACAAAGTGTTCTGGTAAGCCTATCCTTTCTTGCAATAACCGTAATAATAAATCATTTTGGTCTTGTATACTCGGCCGCAGTGGGGCTTGTAGAAAAGTTAATAGGGCTGGTAATGCTTGTGCCAATATCCTTTATGCAATCAATCTCGGTGTTTGTTGCACAAAACTATGGTGCAGGTCAGCATGAACGTGCAAGAACGGGAACCATGCTTAGCATAGTGATATCCCTAACCTTTTGCCTTTTCACCGGTTATCTTTCGTTTTTTCATGGTGATATTCTGCTTAGAATTTTTAGTAGCGATAATGAGGTTATTACAACGGCACAGAGCTACCTAAAAGCATATTCGTTAGACACACTTTTAGTTCCGTTTATGTTTAGCATTACCGGTTATTTTAACGGCTACGGAAGATCTATGTTTGTAATGTTTCAGGGAGTTTTCGGAGCTATTGCAATAAGGATAACCTTTGTATATATCTTTAGTTTAATAACTCCTACATCACTATTTATAGTTGGCCTAGCAACACCGCTTGCAACATTTATTCAGATATTAATGTGTATCGTCTATTATATACACCTTAAAAAGCAAAATACCTTTAGCTAATAGTATTGTATATTCATTGTATTTTTACCATAAATGATTATGCACAATATATTGTATAATATTTATAAAAAACATCTAAAAAAATTTTTAAAAAAGTGTTGACAAATCGTTACAAAAATGTTACAATTTGGTTACAGAAATACAAAAAGTATTTTACTCCTCATAGATACGGTGCTTATCCTCCTCGGTACGTTATACGTATTGTTAAGCACCGTATCGTTTGTTTTTTATTAGGACTCTTGAATAGTTTGCTATTCAAGAGTCCTAATTTTAAAACATATTTGATTACAAAATGATTACACCTGCAATACTTGCACCTGCAGAAAGAAGGATTAAAAATACATCGTTGAGATGGAATTTTTTATGCAGGAAGTGAACCATAGCGTATATTGCAATAATCAGCCCGAACATAGGCAGTATCGAAAGGCTGTTTGCGGTGGATATATGAAACACCTCATTTAACATGGAAAGGATAGTAGATAATAGTAGGCCACAGATAACCGGCAAAACCCACAATTTTAACACCTTAAAGATACTTAGATTACTAAACGCCTTATATATCTCTGCAATATAGATACATACAACACAGCTTGTCATAGTTGCAACCATAAGCCCTAGTGTGCCCATTAAAAATGCAAAGGGCATCGATACATCAAACCCCAGCAGAAAGCCTATACCTGCCAAAATCTTAACAAGAATAGAACCGGGCAGTGCATTTGCTATAGGTAAAACTCTACTATAAAACTCTGTACTGCTAATTATTCCGGGTTCAACAAATATACCGTCCGCTACCGTTAGGTACGCCTCTCCCCCTCCGAAACTTGTTCCCGTAGAAACTACACCGTTTAACACAAAGAACACAAGGTCATCGCTACTAATTATAAAGCATATTATAAAAATTACAGCGGTAGAGATGAAAAATGGAAGGCTACGCTCTGTAGCGCCTTTCCAATCGATATAAAGCTTAGTAGATTCTCCAACATCCTGCTTTGAATCGTATATAAGCATAAATATTG
>CAYJOX010000023.1:4241-13656 GCA_964371915.1 uncultured Oscillospiraceae bacterium | reverse complement strand
CGTAGCGGTGGTTTTGCATACTTTTGCCATCAAAAGTATGTCTGCGAAGCAGTTTGCTAATAAAAATTTTTCAACAGAGAAATTTTCAACATCCTGTATAAATCTAGTTCGGATTTACAAGGCTTTGGCTAAGGTAACTTTAAAACAAAACAAATAGGCTATGTGGCAATAATCGCTACATAGCCTATTTGTTTTAAACATACGTTTTAATGAACCTGCTTAGATATATCTAATATCTTTAATCCAAGCTTAGCACCACTCGGCAGTGTCACGGTAGCTTCGTCACCCTTCTTTTTACCAAGCAGGGCGCTTCCTACCGGAGATTCATCCGATATACGGCGCTTTTTGGGATCCGCCTCAAGCGAGCCTACGATATCATAATCGCTCTCATCGCCGTCGCTATCCACAACCTTAACATGACAGCCTACAGAAACAACATCGAACGATAGATCATCTTCGTCTATCTCGCTTGCATTTTTAAGCATCGATTCAAGCTGCATTATGCGGCTTTCGATAAAACCCTGTTCGTTTTTGGCTTCATCATACTCACTATTTTCCGATAAATCGCCAAAGGAGCGGGCAACCTTAATTTTTTCCGCAACCTCTTTTCTTTTAACGGTACGAAGCTCTTCTAGCTCTTCCTCTAAGGCCAATAACCCCTCGTGGGACAAAATAATTTTTTTACTCAAACTACACCTCTCATCTTGTAGTGGTTTACCCTATTAAATGCACTTAGAATATTTAACGATATACTGTGATGCACAATGTACATCACAGTATATTCTACACCATCTATAGTGCAATATTATACTACTTCAAAAACTTTTTGTCAACTACCTTGTTAGTAAATTATACAGTTTAGTATATTCCTCGGCCGAGGCATCCCAACTAAAGTCACTTTTCATGCAGCGTATTGCAAGAGATTTCCATGCTTTTTTGTCTTTATAAAGCTCAAGTGCTCGCAGGCAACAATCTAACATCTCATGTGCATTATAGCTACTAAAGGTGTAGCCGTTGCCTTTGCCATCTCCATTATCCTGAATAGAATCGTTAAGGCCGCCGGTTTCACGCACAATCGGAACAGTTCCATATCTTGCCGCTATCATCTGAGAAAGGCCGCAAGGCTCCGATTTGGATGGCATTAAAAACATATCGGCACCGGCGTAAATTTTACGTGCAAGATCCGGAACAAAGCCAAGATATACCCCTACCTTTCCGGGGTTCTGCTCCGCAAGGTAGTTAAAGAACGCCTCATAGTTGCTGTCTCCACTGCCAAGCATGACGATGGAATAACCACTATCGATCATCTCCTGCGCCATATGCCTTACAAGGTCTATCCCCTTATGCGTAACAAGGCGTGTAACCATAGCCACTATCGGGCGGCTTTCATCTTCTAGGTTAAAATACTCGCAAAGGGCTTTTTTACAGGCAGCCTTTCCCTTTGCAAATGCTCTTGTTGTATAGTTAGCTGCTATGACGCTATCGGTTGCGGGATTGTAGCCTTCAATATCTATGCCGTTAAGTATACCCGATAACTTATCATTTTTAGCTTTTAATATCGGATCAAGGCCATAGGCAAACCAGTTGTATTGCAGTTCTTTTGCGTAGGTGGGCGAAACAGTGCTGATTCTATCGGCAGTTTCAAGCGCACCCTTCATAAAGTTAATTGCACCGCCATACTCGAGTATCGGGCGCTCCCAGTCACCAAGGCCGATAACATCACCAAGCATATAATCACCATATTTACCCTGATATTGGATGTTATGGATGGTGAAAAGTGTTTTTATCGGATCGGTCTTAGGGTTTCCACCGTAGTTTGTGCGTAGCAACACCGGCACAAGCGCTGTCTGCCAGTCGTTAAGATGTAATACATCGGGAGCGTAATCGATATAGAAAAGCATCTCGATAATAGCCTTAGAGAAGAAAGCAAATCTCTCTCCATCGTCAAGGTAGCCATATATACCACCATCCCTAAAAAAATAAAACTGGTTATCAAGGAAATAGTATTTAACCGAATTGTGGGTCAGCTCATATACACCACAATACTGGCTACGCCAACCTAAATCGACACTAAAATCACAGAGGAATTTTAACTCATCCCTGTATTTTTCTGAAATGGTCTTGTATAGAGGCATAACGACACGGCACTCCTGTGTCTCGCTGTTAAGTACCGCCGGTAGACTTCCGGAAACATCACCTAATCCGCCCGAAAGAGCAAAAGGTGCAGCCTCACTTGTGCAGAATAATATCTTCATCTAATTCTCCCCATAAAACTATTTTACAACTTTAAAATTTCGCTATACAACCTCACCCTTATTAACATATACAGGATAGTTGGCCGTGCCTTTAAGCTCATTTCCTGAACTAATAGTAACATCTTTATCGGTAATAACCTGTTCCAGGGTTGCCCCTGCCTCTACAACCGTATCCTGCATAAGGACACAATTTTTTACGGTAGCACCCTTTTCTACCCTAACGCCTCTAAACAAAAGGCTGTTTTCTACCGTTCCGGCAATTAAAGAGCCATCGGCAATTATAGAGTTATGAACCTTACTATCCACGGTATATCTTACCGGTGCATCGTCACGTAGTTTAGTATATACCGGTTGCCTTGTCGGAAAAAGTCTTTCCATGTTATCATCTTTAAGTAACGACATATTTGCATTGTGATAACTTTTACGGTCGGTTATAAAGGTGAAAAACCCTGTGTACTCATATCCTCTGATGTCAAGCTTTCCTATACACTTGCTTAGAAGCTCCTTTTCTAGGAATGTACGGTTGCGTGTATGCCCTTCCTTTATCATATCACACAGAATGTTTCTGCGCATAACAAAGATTGATAACGATACATTTCGTTCGTCGGTATGAAAATCGTCTGATAGTATCTCGGTTATATTACCATCTATATCCAGTTCATAGGTAATGTTATTATCCCTCATCTCGGGAGATATAACCTGCTTTACATATACAGCAGTTATGTCCGCTCCGCTTTGGCGATGTGTTGCAAAGAGATCACGATAATCTATATTGGCTACAAAGTTACAATCTACAAGCACCACATATTCCTCGGTGCATTTTTCGAGATACCCCATAATACTATACAGGGAATCCACCTTATCATCGGCATGTTGTTGCCCCTCAGAATATGGAGGAAATATGCTTATTCCACCATGTTTGCTAACAAAATCCCATTCACGGCCACTACCGATATGGTCCATTAAACTAACATAGTTGCGATTTACAACTAAAGCACAGCGCTCTACCCCTGCAACCGAAAGGCCGGATAGAGGAAAATCAACAAGCCTATATCTGCCCCCAAAAGGAATAGCGGCAGCAGCCCTGCGGGTAGTAAGTTCTCCCAGTTCCTTATCATGGCTGTTAGGAAACAGTACAGCCAATGTTTTTGAATTAACTACCATATCTTTTCACCTCCCGCTACATCGTCTTCAACCATCGCTTTAGGGCCGACAACAGCCCCCTCTCCAATGGTGATTCCCTCACCGAGCACAGATATACCCCATTTGGCGGTATCCTGCATATCTTCCGGCCGTACACCAACCTTTGCATTCTTTTTAATAACAACATCCTCGGCTACTATTGAGTAATGAACCTCTGCCCCCTCCTCAATCACCGCACCCGGCATTATTATGCTATCCCTAACAACCGCACCTTTGCCTACCTTAGCACCGGCAAATAAAACCGAGAAATCTACATAACCGTCTATCTTACAACCCTCGGTAACCATAGAGTTTTCTACAACGGCATTGTTTAAAATCTTATGTGGCGGAAGGCCTGGGCTTCGGGAATATATCTTCCAGCGTGAATCCCAAACATCAAGCGCAACGTTAGGGTTCAACAGATCCATGTTGGCTTCCCATAGGCTCTCAATTGTGCCTACATCCTTCCAGTAAAAATCAAAGGCATAGGCATATAGGCGTTGATTATCCTGTAACATTGCAGGAATAATGTTTTTACCAAAATCGTTGGAGGAATCTTTCTGTGCCTCATCCTGCTCAAGATAGTGCAGTAACTTTTTCCATTTGAATATATATACGCCCATAGATGCAAGCGTAGATTCAGAGTTTTGTGGTTTTTCTTCAAACTTTGTAATACGATTTTCATCGTTAACGGTCATAATTCCGAAACGTTTTGTTTCCTCTTTAGAAACATTAAGTACAGCAATGCTACAATCAGCATCATTCTCCTTATGGAAATCAAGCATGGCGGAGTAATTCATTTTATAGATGTGATCGCCCGACAATATTAAAACATACTCAGGATCATATTTCTTAATAAAATCGATATTCTGATATATGGCATTGGCTGTACCTTTATACCAATCAGATCCACTGGCTTTTTGATAAGGGGAAAGAACATGAACGCCTCCATAAAGCCTATCAAGGTTCCATGGTTGTCCGTTACCGATATATTCATTTAGAACAAGCGGTTGATACTGGGTTAAAACTCCTACCGTATCAATTCCACTATTAATACAGTTGGATAGCGGGAAATCAATTATTCGATATTTCCCCCCAAACGGTACCGCCGGTTTAGCCAATTTTTTAGTAAGGGTATAAAGCCTACTCCCCTGCCCTCCAGCAAGTAACATTGCTACACATTCCTTCAATTTACTCCTCCTTCTCTCCTAGTTAAACTTATATCATGATTCCTTGTTAATAAAGATAGTCGATAGCGGTGGTATTTTTATGCTTATGCTGTTGTTGTGCCCATGACGTAGGCCGTTATAGCTTATTATCTCACCTTCGTTTTTGTGGCCTGTCCCCCCATATATCTCATCATCGGAGTTAAAAATCTCACGATAGACACCGGATGTAGGGACACCAATACAGTAATTTTCCCTAAGAACAGGTGCAAAATTAGATATGCAAATAAGCTGAGAATCCTTCTCGTTATAACGTGAAAATACTACAATATTCTGCTCGCTGTCATCTGCCACTAGCCAGGCAAACCCCTCAACGCTACAATCCAGCTCCCAGAATGCCGAGTGGGAGCGATAAAACCGGTTTAATGCTTTTACATAACGGTGTAGCTGCAGGTGACTATCAAAATCAAGTAGCATCCAGCTTAAAGATTTATCCGGCTTCCACTCAATAAATTGGCCGATCTCACAACCCATAAATAGAATTTTTTTCCCGGGATGTGCCATCGCATAACCATATAAAGTTCTTAGGTTTGCAAATTTATTGTCATAATCTCCCGGCATCTTGTTTATCATGGAGCACTGCCCCAACATTACCTGATTATGGCTAAAGCCGATTATCTGCGTTTCCTTTAAACTTTGAGAAAAGGTTTCGGTTATCTGCCGGTGGTAATTTTTCCTAAATATCGGATCGTTTGCCATATATGAAAGTATGCTGTCAGACCAACCCGCCGCAAGAGAAAGATCAAACCCTAACCCTCCCCTCATGCTATCGTGGGTTATTGTAGGCCAACCACTGTCGTCCTTTGCAATAGTAATAAGCGTTTCGTCACGGCTATGAAGTTCACTGTTAAGGCGCTGTAAGAAGGAGATGCCCTCTAGGTTTTCACTCCCTCCGAACCAGTTTTTTTCCCATTCTCCATCATTTCGTTTATAATCCAGATGTAAAACGGGAGATATTCCACTAAGCTTAATGCCATCAAAGTGATAAACCGATGTCCAGAATACAGCAGCAGAAATTAAAAAGCTTTGAACCTCAACACTGCCATAGTTAAACAGGGTCATCCCCGTTGAGCAATCTGTACGGTGAAGTGGATTGGGTTCCTCATACACATGGCCGCCATCAAATAGATAAAGCCCCTTATCATCCTCCGAAAAACCCATTAAGGGTATATCGAGTATAACCGAAACGCCTGCGGCATGTAGCTTATCAATAAGGTACATCAGGTCGGAGGGGGAGCCGAAACTTTCATTCGGCGCATAATAGCTTCGTACAATATAGCCATATATTGAAGTATCGGTAGGGAAATTAATAGGCATCAACAGTATATGTGTATAGCTCATCTCGGTTATATATGCAATTAAGGTATCTGCAATTTCCCTATAGTTACAATCGGTATTATCGGAGTTTCGTCTCCACGAGCCTAGATGGAGTTCATAGATATTAACAGGAGAAGATTTAAGGTTTGTAAGGTTCTTCTCCCTTCTCCATGCAGTGTCCTTCCAACGGTAGTTAAACGGGTTACTGAATAAAGATACGATGTTTTCCGAACGTTTCTCGCTCCTAAACGCATATGGATCGGGCCTGAAAATCTGCCTATCATCCTGTGTTATAATTACATAGTGGTATTTATCATCATAGGAAACACCCGGTACGAAGCATTCATATAAGCCATTCTCTGTAATAGGCTCCATCTCATGTTTCGCTTCGTCCCACTCGCAAAAATCTCCACTTACATAGATATATTTTGCATTAGGTGCAAAAACCCTAAATACGGCCCCATGCCTCATATTCCTAAAGGTCGGATGAGCGCCCAAAAACTTATAACTTTCACAGTTAACAACATCATGAAAGTTAGAGTATATTTCTATATCGTTGGTGCTAAATAAATTTAACATAGTGCTACTCGTCCACGTTCGTTCAAACAAAAATCCAATTGTACTTCAATAAATTACATACTTTAAATTATATTGCGCCATGTAAAAACTATTCCACATTCCATACTATTTGCTATAAATTAATAGCACAAACAAGGTGACCAAAAAGGTCAACTTAATTTTCCACGAATTCACAACAAATAATATATAATTAATATTACTGCCTTAAATTATAAAAGTCAAGCCTTTTTACATGCTTTTTGTCTCATATAGGCAATATTTTTCTTTTATTTAACAATAACGGTGATTAGCATACTAAAAATTCGGCTAAATACCTATCAATTTAGATACAATATGACAATTTATCAATCCATATATAATATTATTTCAAAAATATGAAAATTTCTCTTTACAAATCGTTTTTTATGCAATATAATTTACATTACGTAATATCATTTTATACCTGAAAGGAATCTATTTTATGGCCGGTAACTTCAGCAGAATAATAACACTGTTGAGAAAGGAAAAGGGCATCACCCAAAAACAGGCAGCGAGTGAATTTGGCATATCACAAGCCCTTTTATCACACTATGAAAAAGGAATACGAGAGTGTGGCCTTGACTTTGTTCTAAAAGCTGCCGATTACTACAGTGTTTCCTGCGACTACCTTTTAGGGAGGAGTGCAGAGCGTACCGGCAGGGCGCTTTCGGTTGAAGACATACCCGACCCATCGGCAGCAAAGGACAGTGCCTACAGGGGAAGTGTACTACCTACTCTTAATAAAAAACTTATATCTAACTCCCTTAATATATTGTTTGATAAGCTTAACTCCTGCCCGGATAAGGCTTTGGTTGGGGAGATATCGGCCTATTTAGCACTTTCGGTATATAAATCTTTTAGATATATATATGGCTCAAACAACAAGAATGCCGACAGTATGTTTTCTGTATCAAAACATAGTTTTGATAGCTTTGCAAGCGCTGAGGCGCATATATGTGAGGCAAACATTAAGGCCATCCTAAAAGGTGAGGGTGCGGGGCTTGGTGCCTCGGTTAAGGATACATCCGCCTTTATAATGAATACCGAACAGCTTATGAAAGAGTATTCTTTATATACTCCAAGCCTACTTAATATCATTAAAAGCACCGAGGCAAGGCTCGACAAATACACCGAAACTACTAAAAAGAGCGATTAATTATATCGTTTTTGAGTAACTATTATAATTTTAATTTTTTTATATGGAAAATATTTACATTTTTACAATAATATGTTACTATATGTAAGAAAAACAGGAAAGGACGAACAATGAAATCAACTGGGATTGTAAGAAAGATAGATGATCTTGGCCGAGTAGTTTTACCGATAGAGTTAAGGCGTACCCTTAACCTCGAAGTGGGTGATGGTATAGAAATATTTACCGATAGTGACAGTATCGTATTAAAAAAACATCAAGCTTCCTGCGTATTTTGCAACTCGGAAAAGAAATTAAAGGAATATGAAAATAAGCTACTATGTTCCGGTTGCCGCAAGAAGATAGGCTCTTTGTAAGGAGTTGAAATGTCGAATAAAATTGTTGCGGATACACATATCCACAGCATTATAAGCCATGATGCACATTCAGAACTTAGCATGCTATGCCGCAGTGCAATCGCAAGCGGTATATCGGTAATATGTCTTACCGACCATGTAGATTGCGAACATAACGAAAAGGATTATTTTTGGCCGGAGATTGATTTTGCCGATGATTCGGTAAAGGCAATAAAAGAGTTTGCCGATGAAGCCGGAATAACTGTACTTAATGGTATAGAGCTTGGGCAGTTGGCACACTATCCTAAGATAGCACAAAAAGTTATTTCTTTGCACGATTATGACCAGATAGTGCTCTCGCAACACACCGCCTATGATGATGAGGATTTCTACCATATAAAATCGGAGAGAATACAAAGGGAAGGCGATGTGCTTTTACGTCAATATTTCGAGGATCTTATCAAGACAGCGCAGTCGTCACTCGGCGATGTAATTGCCCATCTTAACTACCCCTCTCGATACTATCTTAGAGAGAATGAGCCCTGTAATCTAAGCATGTATTATGATATGATATTAGATCTATTTGGCATCATGATAAAAAAGGATATTGCACTTGAATGCAACACCTCCGGTCTACGTCAACCTATAGGTGCTACCCTGCCAGACGAGAATATTTTACGGATGTATTATGAAAAAGGTGGCCGGCTAATTACTCTCGGTAGTGATGCACATATCGATACCGATGTCGGGAAAGGAATACCCGAGGCCACACTCATGCTAAAGGAAATCGGCTTTAAGGAGGCAGTATACTATAAAAACCGCAAGCCTCAACCATATGCACTTTAGTAAAGAATATCTTGCCGCAACATTTTGGTGTTGCGGCTATATTATAAAAAGGATAAAATATTATGAGAGATTTAATAGTTATAGGTGGCGGCCCGGGCGGTTACTGTGCAGCGGAGAGAGCCGCGGCGGCAGGAAAAACGGTAACCCTGTTCGAGAACAACTCGCTAGGCGGGGTATGCCTTAACGAGGGGTGCATACCATCAAAAGCATTACTTTATAGTGCGAAGATATACGATAGCGCAATAAATGGGGAGAAATACGGCGTTACCTTTACAGGGGCGGCTATAGATCAAAAAGCTGTTATTACCCGCAAAAATAAAATTGTTAAAAAACTTGTTGCCGGCGTAGGAATGAAGATGAAAAGGCATGGGGTAGAGGTAATAAAAGGTTTTGCGGTTATAAAAGGGCGAACAGCCGGTGGATTTACTGTAGAATGCGAGGGGGCCGAGTATACCACAAGCAACCTTATAATTGCAACAGGAAGCAGCCCTATAGTACCTAAAA
>CAYJOX010000023.1:2935-4231 GCA_964371915.1 uncultured Oscillospiraceae bacterium | reverse complement strand
CGGTTTTGTACTAACAAACCGTGGGGCATTATCTCTAACCGAAATTCCAAAAACATTATGTGTAATTGGTGGTGGAGTTATAGGGCTTGAGATGGCATCCTACTACAACTCGGCCACAAGTAAGGTAACCGTAATAGAGATGTTGCCACACATAGGCGGTGCTATCGATATAGATGCCTCTCAAAACCTACTTGCCAACTACAAGAAAAAGGGGGTTGATTTTCTCCTTGGTTGTAGGGTGAAGGGCATTGAAAACGGGGCTGTTACATTTACCCAGGATGGCAAGGATGTTACGGCTGTGTTTGATAAGGTCTTACTCTCGATAGGCCGCAGGCCAAATATCGAGGATATTGGCCTTAACACCCTTGAAATAGCTATCGAAAACGGGGCTGTTAAAACCGATGAAAAGCTACAAACTAACGAGCCCGGAGTTTATGCCGTGGGCGATGTTAACGGTAGGTCGATGCTTGCACACACCGCCTACCGTGAAGCAGAGGTGGCAGTTAATAATATACTAGGCACAGAGGACAGCATCTGTTATACTGCCGTTCCCTCCGTGGTATATACCAACCCCGAGGTTGCGCAGGTAGGGGAGACAGAGCAGGGCGCACAGGAAAAAGGGTATGACTATGGCTGTGTTAAGCTGCCTATGTCCTTCAGCGGCAGATACCTTGCCGAGAACGAGCGTGGAGATGGTTTTATTAAGCTAATCTACGATAAAAAGCAGAGCGTAATACTGGGGGTTAGCATGGTTGGCAACTCCTGCTCTGAGAGCATCTACGGGGCGGCTTTAATGATAGGTAACAGGATGCCTATAGAGGACATAAAGAAGTTAATCTTCCCACACCCCACAGTTTGTGAGATAATTCGAGAAGCATTGTTCGAGATTGATTAATGGGTAAAACAGCATCAAGGGCAAAGAAAAGCCTATGATGCTGTTTTTTAACTATCTATTCAATACTATCTATGTCAAGATGATAACCAAGTAACTCTCCGACCGATGTTATGCGCCCTTTCACGGTAACAACATCATCTGTCTGCAATTCCATTACTCGATTTAGCTGTGAATCATCGGTAATAAAGCACTGCACATTTATGAATGAAAACATATCATCGTGTGATGACAGGGAGATGTATTTCCCGTCACTATCTATTACAGATAATCGGCCTGTTACCGCCACATACGTATCAGTATACTCTGTTTCGGCTTTTAAAGCATTTGATTCTAAGGCTTCAATCATTCTCTTGTAGAATGGGGGTTTATTTGGCGCACCACAAAATGGGCATATTTTCGCT
>CAYJOX010000023.1:0-2835 GCA_964371915.1 uncultured Oscillospiraceae bacterium | reverse complement strand
TCTCTTGTAGAATGGGGGTTTATTTGGCGCACCACAAAATGGGCATATTTTCGCTTTTTTTGCAATTTCTTTTTCGCATGTCGAGCAATTTTTCATATTATTCATCAATCTACTCCTATTACGCCCATCACATACTTGAACTATTTAGGCATGAAATAGCCTACACAGTTTATTTGATTGTGGCACAAATGTCTATACAATTCAAGTATAAATATATTATATAGGCAGAAATTATGAATTATTTTAAAATAGGTCAAAAGATACGGTATCACAGAAAACAACGAGCTATGTCTCAAGAGCAGTTAGCTGAGATGTCAGGGATCTCGGTAACTCATATGAGTCATATAGAGACAGGTAACACGAAGCTAAGCCTGGCTGTTTTTGTAGATATAGCCACTGCACTTAATGTCTCTGCCAACAGTCTACTATTTGATAACGATAATAAGCTTGAAGAAGTAGCAGGCGAACTAAACCGCCTGCTCGTCGGCTGTACGACAGAGCAAGCGGAGTTTATTCTTACAACAGCCACCGCAACAAAGGGTGCACTATTAAAAATCTTTGATTGTCAGAATAAGGGTTAAGTGTTATTTTAATTTGTTATTACACTTTTCCATAAACCGCTCTACATCGATAATAAAGCGTTCGTGGGTTCCCTCCCCTATTAACTCGCAATCATCATATGCCGATACCTTAAACAGCAGGCGGCGTTTGTCCTGCTCGATTAATTCACTTACGGCACGAACCGACATTCCTACCGGTGTTGCCGCAATATGTTTTACCTTTAACATCGTGCCTACGGTTGCCTGCCCGGGCTCTAGATATTGCGCTACATTATTCATTGCCGATTTTTCCATAAGCGCTATCATCGCCGGAGTTGCAAATACAGGCTGTGCACCGGAACCAACCTCAGCCGCCGTGTTTTGTGTTGTTACTACTACAGTTTCTTCGTGCTTATTTCCTACCTCTAACATCTTTTAACCTCTTATCTTCTCTTTTTTTAATTATACAAAATTTTTAGCCTTTTTGTCTACCGTTATAAGAATTTTTTCACACTATCGCTTATCTTTATCCAATCCTCTTGGCACCGCAAAAGGTATTCCTCCCCTTTTTTGGTAAGCCGGTAGTATTTACGAGGCGGCCCCGACGAGATGCCTTTTGAGAAGCATTCGGTATACCCCTCGACAAGTAGGCGCCTTAGTATCGTGTATATCGTCTGCTGGGTGGTATCTTTAAAGGTATCGGTTATTTCTTTCATTATCTCATAGCCGTAATACTCCCCTGATGAAACTATTTTCAGGATGCAAAACTCTAACACACCTTTTTTAAGTTGAGCTAACATTGCGCCTCCTCAACAGTAAATATGCTACCACCATAAAGACTAAAACCGTTAACGCTTTAAAGATAATCTCCGTAACTAGTGCGGCTATATAACCACCTACCATTCCCTGAATATCCTCTGGCATTGTAAGGGAGCTTAAAAAGATTACAAGCCGGCTGATATAGCTACAGCTGATTAGGTTTATAAACACTATCGGCACTGACCAAAAACCAATTCTTATAGCCGAAAATGCACCGGCAGCCGCAGCCAATATAAATCCCCCATTTAAAAGTGATAATATAGTAAAAAACACATACCCTATATTGCTTGGGGATATTGTCGGAAAGCTGTCTATAATCTCAAATATATAAACATCGGATGCTAGGGTAAACATTGCGGCGGTAGCTAAAACACCTACCACCGTTGTGATTAAAAAATTAAGGATATATGCGTCTACTATTCGCCTTGAAAAACGCCTTGTTATATCTACCGAGGATCGGCCGACAACTACAAGAAACACTACCCCAAATATCAATGTTAAAAATGCAGAAAAAACGATGGCTACTGCTTCGTTGTTAACAAACATGGCTACCGGAAAATCAAACAGGCTACGGTGGATGGCGAAGGAAAGAATAATCAATATTAATACTCTAACGGGCAGATGGGTTACCATATCAGCACCTAGATGCTCCACTATTATTAGATTTATATCGCCACAGGCCGCCACAATTTCCTCTTCACCCATATCTTTATTCTGCTCAAAATAACGCTCGTATTCCGCTATTATCTCCTTTATGCGCCCTCTTGGCAACCTAAAGCGCAGGCCATTTTTTAGTCTATTTAAAAATTCTACCTTCCCCATAACATCTACCTCAATAGCTACTGTTTTATAAACAGTATATCACACTACTGTTTATTAAGCAATAGTTTTGTAGTAAAAAAGCATGGCAAGCCATGCTTTTTAGGTATAGTATATTATTCTGCCTCAATCTGCAGTGCGGTTACGGTTTGCATAACCTCTTCACTAACCTCCCACACACCTTCACCGGAAATTTCTACATAGGTTTTATCGTTATTCTCATACAGGTAATACTGTGCTTTAAACGTAGTAGAAAGGTCAAGGTTAACAAAGCTTATAATGTAATATTGCTCAACTCCCTGCGGAACATCTGCCTCGCTATCCTTAACAGGCTCTCCCTGCACCTCAAGAGTAGACATTAGCTCGTCTACTAAAACATCATCGGTGCTTTCAAACTGTTTCTCGATCGTTTGAGGATTACCGTCTACCTTTAATATATTTACCGTATAAAAGTCCTCCTGCGCAGGATTAACATCGTGAATTTCATTAATTAGCGCACCCAAATCCTGTGCATCTGCAAGTCTATTTAAAAATGATGCGGGAACCACACTCTCCGCCCACCCCCTTGTATACGGTATGTTTAAATCGCTAAAATTATACTCTATGGTATCCAAATCAGGTATTATAGAGAAAAGAACTACCGCGTTTTGGTCGTATG
>CAYJOX010000022.1:5264-13807 GCA_964371915.1 uncultured Oscillospiraceae bacterium | reverse complement strand
GCAACAGAAAAAATACCAATAGCTTAGAGCTAAAGGTACTGACCGCAAGCAAAACTGTGTTTATTGCAAGTTTACGGTATTGGTTGCCCATAAAACCTCATCTTCGGTTATGACGCAATCTAAACGTCTATCGTGTGGTTGTGTCGGTATGCGTGGTAACAATAGTTTTGAAAAACAAAGGCAGATATTTTTACTGTCTGTCCTCTGTAAAAGGCGGTCGTAATAGCCGCCGCCATGCCCTAAACGATAGCAGGATACATCACATGCTACACAGGGCACAATAACTACTGCTATCTCACTAGATGGTATTGCATTAAAATGTTGTGGCGGTGCCGGTATGCCATAGATTGCAGGCCGTAGCTCCGATAGGCAGGATATCGGCACTGCCGAGATAATGCCGGGTTCCTCACACCTTGGCACAGCCAGCCTTTTTTGTGCTATTAACCGCTCTAGTATGGGGTAGGTATTCGGCTCATTCTCGGTAGATACATAGCATAATACCATGCCACTATCCGGCATAACTGCCTTTAAGTTTTGTAATATTCTATCGCTTGCATCTGCTTTATATTCATTGCTGAGTATTATTCTACTAAGCTGTTCTCGCAGCTCCTGCTTTTCTTTAACAATATCCATCCTACTCTTCCACCTGAAGCCAAGGTATTATTTCATTAGCTCATTAAGCTCATCTACCTTTGCATAAATCTCTGCCGGCTCTACCCCTATATTAAATTTTCCATCCTCGTATAGTATTTTTCCGTTAACCATCGTTAGCTTAATATTTTCCTTACTTCCGGAATATATCAGGTTTTTAACAATATTGTTTAGCGGCCTCATATTTGGGCGGTTAAGGTTTACCATTATTAGATCGGCATACTGGCCCTTTGAAAGTGTTCTGCACTGCCGTAGGCCGATGGTATCACTGCCGTTTATCGTTGCCATTCTAAGAACCTGTTCTACCGGCATAGCCTCCGGTTCTTTTGTGGTTAGCTTTTGTAGGCCTGTTACCAAAAACATCTCACGAAACATATCAAGGCAGTTGTTAGAGGCCGGGCTATCTGTGCCTATGGCAGATAGTATTCCCTTTTCTGCCATATCGATAAGCCGTGGTACTCCGCTTGCAAGTTTTAGGTTAGAGGAGGGGTTTGTTACCGCAGCTATGCCCTTACTGCGGTATAGATCTAAATCCTCATCGGTTAGATGACAGGAGTGAAAGGCAACGCCACCGTAATCAAAAACCCCCATATCGCTAAGAAAGGCGGTAGGCGTTTTACCATGCCGTTTAATACACTCCTCTACCTCTTTTTTTGTTTCGGAGCTGTGGGTGCACACCGGCCTTTTATAGCGGTGGGCAAGCTCGGCTATCTCCTCAATAATATTTGTAGATGTAGTATATTCTGCATGAAAGCCCAGCTTATGGGTAACAAGCTCATTTTTATCTTCATGCCATCTGATATGATCCTCCTCCAGGCGGCTAACAGAGGAGGTAAAATCGTTAACCTCACCACAAAGTGCAAGCCTAAACCCTGATTCAATAGCCGCCTCGGCCATTATATCAGGGAAAAGGTACATATCCAGCGTAGCGGTAATTCCGCTCGAAAGATACTCCATAATTGCAAGGGTACAGTATGGCTTTACATAATGTTTTACCCACAGTTTTTCTGCCGGAAATATCTGCTCGCTCAACCACTCCTGCAACGGTAGATCATCGGCATAGGAGCGCAGGCGTGTCATGGCACTATGGCTATGACAATTTTTAAACCCCGGCATTATGAGGTTACCTTCGGCATTAATTTCACGCTCAAACATTATGCCGCCCGGTGGCTTATCACCCACATAGGTGATAAGCCTACCGCTTATATGAATCTCGCCTTTTATTATTTCTTTGCCCTTTTCCATAGTAAGTATTCTGGCATTATATATGCGCAAACCCATAGTTAACCTCATTAATTTAAAGGGAAATAATATCGATACTAACTTTATTTATCTATACGTTTTAGAACATCTCTATAACCTTCCAGTACATCACCAAGGTCACGGCGGAAACGATCCTTATCAAGTTTTTCGCCTGTTTTCATATCCCAAAAACGGCAGGAATCGGGTGAAATTTCATCACAAAGGATAATCTCTCCATCAAAGCGCCCAAACTCCAGCTTAAAATCGATAAGCCTTATTCCGGTTGCCGCAAACATCTCGCCCATTATCTCGTTAACCTTTAGGGCATCGGCGCTCATCTGTGCAAGCTCTTCCTCTGTTGCAAGGTCAATTGCGGTAATCTGGCTGTTGTTTATCATCGGGTCGTTTAGCTCATCACTTTTGTAGCTAAACTCTACAATAATATTAGAAAGCTCGGTACCCTCCGGCACGCCGAAACGCTTAGAGAAACTACCGGCGGCAACATTACGTATAATAACCTCTACCATTACTATCTCGGCATTTTTAACTAAAAATTCTGTCTCACTCAGGCGGCGGATACGATGGGTTTTGATTCCGCTTTTCTCTAGCTTATCAAATATAATCTCTGATATTTCGGCGTTAAGAAGGCCTTTGCCCTCAAGCTCTGCTTTTTTTTCGCCGTTAAATGCTGTGGCGGTATCTTTATAACGTATTACGACGCTCTTATCATCCTCGCCTGTTAGAATAATCTTTGATTTTCCCTCATAAAGTTTCTCGTACATTTTTTCTCCTTTTTTTATTGTGTTTTACTTAGTTATCTAAAAGTTTTTTTAGCTTTTTAACCTCATCGTTATCCGGCATAAGCTCGCAAAGTTTATCTATTATAAGCCTTGCCCCCTCTTTCTGCCCGCTTAGTATAAATGTTTGCGCCTGTTTAATAAGCATCTCACCAAGCCTATCAAACTCCTGTTTATCCTGCTCCTGTTTATTCCTTATCTCTATAACATCCTCTAACAAGAGCTCTACATTCTTTACAAAGTCCTCCTGTACCGTAAGTGATTCGCGAAACCTTCTAATGGCTTCTATTAACTCACCTTTTTCCATTAGCTTCTCTGCCTGTTTTATAATATGTACAAATCTGTAGCGTGCAGGTAAAAGATAAATTTTATCCTCTTCGTATAGTTCGTCGGTAAAGCTGTTAATCAACTCGGTGTTTACAGCATCGCAGTACCTTTTAAAAATGTCTTTAAGGCAATCTGTATCGATAAGGTTTATTCTTATAGTAATCTCACAGAGCAGATAGAATAGCCTTATCTCTCCCATAGTAGCCGGCTGTGGCTGAGATGATATATAGTCCTGAAGATAATCGCCTATATCCTCATACCTGCCACCCATCTCGCCTACTATTTTATCCAGCTTGGCGGCATCCGGTAGGTTATTTATAATCTCGCAGTAGGGTGCCTTTTGTTTTATCATTAGATAAAGGATATCGGGCATAACCGTCTCGTACTCTTCTTTTTTAAATTGTAGTATTGTTTTATAGTCGCCGTTATCTTTTATGCTCTTAATTATATTGGTAAATGCAGTTTCTTTGCCGGAAAAAGACCTATAAAAGCTATCAAATATATACTGTTTTTCATCCTCATCAAGCATAAGGTTTTGTAGGCTTTTTTCAAAATTTTCTATCAGATCTTTTTCGGGCATCAACTGCCTGTAAATCTCGGCTGCAACGGTGTAATCTTTTTCATACCGACAGTAATTAAGCAGACAATTAACACCGGCAATATTGCCAAATGCTATCGGAATTTTTGAAAAGTCTATCTCTTTACATATATCTTTAATTCTGCTGTCATCACCCTCGATATAATCGCTAAAAGCAATATAACATTTCATCTGTGTCTGATGAAATTCATTCCAGTAGCTCTGTGGGCTAACGGCTACATCGGGGGTAGCTGTCGGGTTAGTTTTAAACAGGTTAATAACCTTAAAATAATGCTCGCCTGCAATTTTTATAAAGCTATAATCCTTTGCATTATAGGCATTATTTGCTACTAGGTAACAGGGGTCTATATCGCTGTAATATATACTATTTTTATCACCCCTGCCTGATAGCTGGTCTAGAAGTGCATCCTTTGCTGAAAGGTAGTTATTTGCTCGTATGAAAGCCTTTACCTTCTGCCCCTTAACCGAAATTTTAAGGTATTCTTGGTTAGTTATCCCTATACAATGGTCGATAAAGGTTAGCTGGCGTTTTAGGTCGCTATCACCCTTTTTAAACTCCCTTATATAGTGTATCAGGTAGTGAAAGTTATCCGGATCTACAGCTAAACATCTTTCAAGCAGTTCGGTATTTCTTTTCTTCTTCTGGCGTGTTTGTGCCTTTGTAAGGTCATCGGAATAGCCGTAGTGAATACACAGTGCATTTTCTATAGATATTGCAGTTGTACCCTCTCTGATTGTAATGTTCTCATGCACTATATGTTCAAACTTTATTCCCGGCACATTGCGGTGTATTCTAAAAAGCAGTGCATCGGTGTATACATTTCCGTTTTTTTTTGTAAGGTTACGAACATTATAGCCTGCAAAACCTACCTTTTGAGGAATATCTGCCAGAACAAAATCGGCAATACCATCGGTGTTTTCAAAAATTTCATCTGCATCTATAAACATATACCATCTTCCGGTGGCATGTTTAAGTGTCTCGTTTCGTGCCGCCGCAAAATCGTTAGTCCACTCGTAAAAATAAACCTTATCGGTATATTTTTTTGCTATCGATACGGTATTATCGGTGGAGCCGGTGTCTACAATTATGAGCTCACCGTTTGTCTTTTCAAGTAGGCCGGTAACTGCTTTTAAACAGCGGTCTATAAACCGCTCCTCATTCTTTACGATCATTCCTATCGAAAGGTAAACAGTGTCCTCATCTTTTTTACTAACTATAGGTTTTGCAGCCTTAACATTAGCCTTCATAAAATTCTGTCCCTTTCTATACCTTTAGTTCCACATC
The DNA here is from genome assembly GCA_964371915.1 of uncultured Oscillospiraceae bacterium. GTDB lineage: Bacteria > Bacillota > Clostridia > Oscillospirales > Ruminococcaceae > CAYJBH01. The sequence goes on along the minus strand of CAYJOX010000022.1, from coordinate 8,907 downwards.
ATCGGTGCCCATATCACCTTCCTGTGCAAGTATCTCGGTAACAACCTTTAAAAATTCCTGCGTCTGAAGCTCTGCAATTCCGGTAAGATTACTGCTATTAATTATATCCTCTATCTGTTCAATGGTAAGCCCAAAGCCGCTATCCTCCGCCATACGTTTAAGTAGGTTACCATCCTCTCCTTCTTTTAAAGCCGTTGCGGCAGCTACCGAGTGGGTACGTATCAGCTCATGTATAACCTGCCTATCTTTGCCCTGTTTTACACAGTGCATAAGTATATTTTCGGTTGCCATAAATGGCAGTTCGGTATCGAGGCGGCGTTTTATAACCTTTGGAAATACCCTTAGCCCACCGATAATATTGCTATAGATGAGAAGTATAGAATCTATGGCAAGAAATGCCTCCGGTATTGCTATTCTACGGTTTGCAGAATCGTCAAGTGTTCTCTCAAACCACTGGGATGATGCTGTAAGGGCAGGGTTTATAGAATCCGCCATTACATACCTTGCAAGGGATGCTATACGCTCGCTACGCATCGGGTTACGTTTATATGCCATGGCAGAGGAACCCACCTGGCCCGATTCGAACGGCTCTTCAACCTCACGCAGGTTTGATAGTAAACGTATATCGTTAGAAAATTTATAACAGCTCTGTGCAATGCCGGATAGCACCGACATAATATAATGGTCTACCTTACGGGAATAGGTCTGGCCACCCACCTTATATATACTGTCAAACTCCATCCGCTTTGCTATAAGTTTTTCCAGCTTTAATACCTTTTCAACATCCCCCTCAAAAAGTGATACAAAGCTTGCCGCCGTGCCGGTGGTTCCTTTACATCCAAAGAATTTAAGGTTTTCTATAATAAAGTTAAGCTGCTCTAGGTCTAACAACAGCTCGTTTAGCCATAATGTTGCACGTTTTCCTACCGTTGTAGGTTGTGCAGGCTGAAAATGTGTGAAGGCAAGGCAGGCCATCCCCTTATAGTTACCGGCAAACTCCGCTACCTTTTTTATACAAACTATAAGACGTTTTTTAATAAGGTGTAGTGCCTCTCTTTGCTGTAACAGGTCGGTATTATCCCCCACATAGCTGGAGGTCGCACCGAGATGTATTATAGGCCTTGCAACAGGGCAACAGTCACCGAATGTATGAATGTGGGCCATAACATCATGCCTTAGCTCCTTTTCATACCTTGCAGCGGCGGTAAAATCAATGTTATCGAGATTTTTCTGCATCTCTTCTATCTGCTCGTCGGTAATTTCAAGCCCCAGCTCCTGCTCACTCTGTGCAAGTGCAACCCAAAGCCTCCTCCAGTAACCGAACTTACGATTATCGGAGAATATCTCCTGCATTTCATCACTTGCATATCTTCCGCATAGTGGACTTTGATAACTGTTGTGCATAGTTGTTTTATCCTTTCCTTAACCTAGTTCCTTTAACCATTCATCTGCTATTGCATCGCTCGGCATCTCAAAACCACCTCTTGGTGATAATGTGACAGCACCTATTCTAGGGCCATCCGGCATACAGCTACGCTTAAATTGCTGGTTAAAAAATCTTTTACAAAATAATATAAGCCAATCTTTAATTGCAGATGGTGCAAAATCACCCTTAAATGTATACTGTGCAACCGCTAATATCTTTTTTATTGAATAGCCGTTAACCATAAGGTGATAAAGAAAAAAATCATGTAAGATATATGGCCCTACAATCTTTTCGGTTTGTTGGGTTATTGTCTCCTTATCGGCCGGCAGAAGCTCCGGGCTTATCGGTGTTTGTAAAATATCCTTTAATATATCGCTGGTTTTTCCATCTGTGTTATCGGCAACATGTTTTACCATAGCCTTAACTAAAGTTTTTGGGATTGATGAATTAATAGAATACATACTCATATGATCGCCGTTGTAGGTAGACCATCCCAGTGCAAGTTCCGACATGTTTCCGGTACCTATATTTAAAGCTCCCTCTGTGTTTGCAATGTCCATAAGGGTTAGGGTACGAACCCTCGCCTGTGCATTCTCAAAGGTTGTGTTTGGATGGCGCTCATCCTGCTTTATATCAGCAAAATGGCTTTTCACCGTATCGGTAATGTCAATCTCTAAAATCTTTACTCCTAAGCTCTCGCATAGGCTTATAGCGTTATTCTTTGTACGCTCGGTTGTGCCGAAACATGGCATAGTTACGGCAATAATATTTTTATAGGGTAGATCCATATCGCTAAACGATTTTGCAGTGGCAAGTACCGCAAGGGTACTATCAAGCCCTCCGCTTACGCCTATCACCGCATAGTTTAAACCGGTATGTTTCATACGTTTTTGTATAGCAGCCGATTGTATGGCAGATATTAACCGGCATTGCCTTGTTAGCTCAGCGCTTTTTTGAGGCACAAACGGTGTTTTGGAAAAACTTCTGTTAACCGTATATGGCATTATCTCAAGGTCGAAACCTACCAGCTTGTATCCTGCCTGTTTATCGGAAAAATGATTACTCTTTATGCGCTTGTTTAATATACTATCTACATCAATATCGGATACTGTCATTATACTGCTAAATGGTGCCGATTCCTCCAGTATCACCCCTGTTTCGGCAATAAGGTTATGCCCCGAACATACACTATCTGTTGTAGACTCTCCCACACCGGAATTTGCATATATATAGCCACATATCAAGGATTCACTAAGGTCTGCAATGAGTCTTCTTAGATAGTTACCCCTGCCTATAATCTCAGGGTCGGATGATAAATTTATTATTATATTGGCGCCGTTTAGTGCATGGTTTGCAGCCGTTGGAACAGGTAGGGAAATATCATCGCCTATCTCTACCGCAAAACGAAAATTAGGTTGATTAACACACCCAAAAAGCTGCCGTGTTCCAAAATGTATCGTCTTTCCAAATACCATTATATCCTCACCCTGCTCAGGGGCAGAGGCAAACTGCCTGTTTGTTACATGGCTTTGAGGGACAATACCCAGTAGCTCACCCTTAAATGTGACGGCGGCACAGTTATATATTGAATTTTTATATTGAAAAGGTAGGCCTATAACTATTATCATATTATAGGCCTTAGTTATTTGTAGTATCTTTTTTAATGAGTTTAATGAACCATTTAACAATGATTTTTGCCAGTATAGATCCCCGCATGATGCGGATGTTATAGAGAGGCTCGGAAAGCACAAAACTTCTACCTTTTCGGTAGCTGCATTTTCTATTGCCTTTAATATCTGCTGTGTATTATAATCACAGTCGGCAACACGAACCATCGGCGTCATTGTAGCAACCTTTACAAAACCATAATTCAATATAAATCCTCCATTGTTTTATGATTATTAATTTTTAGGTTATTTGGATTACATTATATCATAAACTGCTTGTTAATGCAAATAAACTATATCTAATTTGTATTTTATCTTATTATATTTTTTATCTGTAAATAAATTAAATTAACAGTTGAAATAAATCATATATAATGCTATAATAATATGTACAAATAATAAACATGTTATCGGCTTTTTTAAGCTTATAACTTTCACGGCAACGGAGTTTTTAATGGAATCATTTGAATTATTGGTATCAAAAGTAAAGGATTATTGTAAGGAGCAGATAAACCCCACATCATATACAGTCTTTATAGATAAAATAAAA
>CAYJOX010000022.1:0-5254 GCA_964371915.1 uncultured Oscillospiraceae bacterium | reverse complement strand
GGGATTCACAGACAAATAAAGCATATCTAAAAGCACCTAGCGGCTTTTTAATGGATACGATAAACAATAGGTATTTAAAAATCATAGAGGATGGTTTTTTAACTATTCTTGGTTTTGAGGTAAAGGTAGAGCTTGTTGCCGAAGCGGAGGAGGAGAACGAAACAGTAGCTCCAACACATGGTAACTACTCATTAACATTTGATAACTATATAAAAGGTGAATCAAACTCTCTCGCATTTGCAGCAGCAAAGGCTATTTCCAACAAACCGGCGGCCGACCGTAACAATCCTTTATTTATATATGGTGATTCCGGCCTTGGTAAAACACATCTTTTAACTGCAATCTGTCTCGAGACAGAAAAAAACTTTCCCGATTTTAATATATTAATGGTAGATGGGGAGAGTTTTACTAACGAGTTTATCTATGCAGTTCAAAATAATCAATCTTCCTTTTTTCATAATAAGTATAGGGAGGCTGATATGCTTCTTGTTGATGATATTCAGTTTATCGGAGGTAAGGAGCAGACACAAGAGGAATTTTTCCATACCTTTAATACCCTACAAAGGGCAGGTAAACAGATAGTGCTTGTATCGGATAGGCCGCCGAAGGAGATACGCCTACTTTCTGATAGGTTACAGACAAGGTTTTTATCCGGCCTTATTGTAGATATTCAACCTCCTAAATATGAAACTCGTGTTGCAATTGTTAGGCGTAAGGCAGAGCTATTAAACCTTAACTTACAGGACGATATTGTAGAGTTTTTAGCAAACAAGCTACAAAACAATATACGCCAGCTGGAGGGTGCCGTTAAAAAGCTTAATGCATATAAAAAGCTAGAGGGGATAGAGCCATCTCTAACCGCAGCGCACAGTGCCATTAAGGATATATTAAACGAGATACAGCCGGTACCTATTACCATAGAAAAGGTTGTTTCGGAGGTTAGCCGTACTATGGGCGTTACGCCGGACGATATTCGCTCCTCATCACGTAAGGCTACGGTAAGCAACGCAAGAAAGATGTGCATGTATATAGTACAGCAGGTTACCTCCCTTACTACCACCGAGATAGGCGATGAGTTTGGCGGCAGAGATCATTCCACCGTTGTTTATTCTATTCAGGACACCGAGCGAAAGATAAACAGAGATAAGCAGCTGCGTACAATTGTGGATGATATTATTAAAAATGTAAAGAGTGCGTTTTAACAGATATAACTTTCAACATTTTTATTCTTATCTTTAAAACTTATTGTTATATGCTGTTGAAACATATAATACTTTAAACATTTAAACAATTATTAAAGAATTCGACATTAAAAACTTGCTTTATTTATCTGTTTATTTTAAATGGTTTACAAGATTTTCAACAGTTTAAGGATTACTACTACTATTATTAATATAAATATTTATTATATATAATTATATTATTTTTTTCTTTTTTATTTATTAAAAAAGTTGTTAAAAGTAAAAAGGGGTTAATTTATGAAGTTTAGTGTAGAGAAGGAAGGCTTTCTCTCGGCTGTTGCTAAGACATCAAGAATTGTTGCTCAGAAATCCTCCATGCCGGTACTGGAAGGTATCTTGGTTAAGGCAGAAGGCGAAAAGGTATCTCTTACCGGTTACGATCTAGAGATAGCTATAAGCTGTGAGGTAGAAGCAAAGATACTAAAAGAGGGAAGTGCTGTAATATCCGCTAAACTTTTAAGCGATATCTGCCGTGCTGCAAACGGTGCAACAATAGACATAGAATGTGATGATATCAAGATTGAGATAACTAGCGGTAGTGTTTTTTATGAGATAAGCTCAATGAATATCAAGGATTATCCCGATCTTCCAAATCAGGATACAATTCCGGCACTTACCATTGATAGTAGCGATATTAAATACATGATAGATAAAACGATATTTGCCTGTAGCCAAAACGATAAAAGGCCGGTAAATACGGGTGAGCTTTTTGATTTAAAGGATGGTAAGTTAACGATAGTTGCACTGGATGGTTATCGCCTTGCTATCTGTAAAAAAGATGTACAGGATATAAAAGAAGATGTAAAAATAATTATCCCTTACAAAACTATGCAGGAGCTTAGCCGGCTGATATCCGATTCTACCGGTACAATTAATATCTGTGCATCTCGTTACTATGTAATGTTTAGCTGTGAGGAATTTTCTCTTCTATCAAGGCTTATAGAGGGTGATTTTGTAGATTATGAAAAGGTTATACCAAGTGGTGTTAAAACAACTGTAGTTGTAGATGTTAAGGAGTTTACACGTTGTATAGAGAGGGCATCGCTTGTTATAAGTGAGAGGATAAGAAACCCTTTAAGGTTATCTTTTGATGAGGCCGGCATACATGTATCCTGCCGCACCGCACTTGGTAGCGTTAACGATAATATAGATTGTGAGTTTGAGGGGCTTCCCCTCGAAATAGGATTTAATAACCGTTATCTGCTTGATGCTCTTCGTGCCTGTGGATGTGATAAGATAAAACTTGAAATTATAGATTCGGTTACAGCGGTTAAGATGTTACCACAGGAGGGTGAAGAATTTCTATTTCTAGTTCTGCCTGTAAGGTTTAAGGTATCCTCAAAGGCCGAGGATTAATGTGATAATCAAAAGCCTAGAGGTAGAAGGTTTTCGTAACCTAAAAAAACTACAGCTACAGCCGGAAAAGGGGCTTAATATAATAGCCGGTGATAATGCTATGGGTAAAACAAACCTAATAGAGGCTATATATATGCTTACCGGGGCAAGAAGTTTTCGAAATACCCGCGATAAAAACCTAATAAATTTTGATTCCGATATAGCAAAAATAGAGGGTGTTATCACTAAATCAGATTATATGTTTAAGCTTATGGTAATGATGGATAAAAACCCCGGAAGTTACAGAAAAGGTTTTATTAACGGTATTGATAGCGGGCGTGCCGCCCGTATTGCCGGTAATTTTTGTGCGGTAGTGTTTTCGCCTGACCATCTCGGTCTTGTAAAGGGAAGCCGAGAGGGTCGGCGCTATTTTATGGATAACGCAATATGTAATCTATATCCAAGCTATATTGAGGAGTTATACCGCTATAATAGGGTTCTTGATCACCGAAATAAGCTTTTAAAAAAATTAAGGTTTGATAATAATACACATAGGCATGATATTTTAGAAGTTATAGATATACAGCTAGCCGAATGTTGTGAAAAGGTTGCTTTAAGGAGAAAAAATTATATAAACGGGCTTGCACCGATAGCCTCACAGTATTACAGTGAGATAGGTGAAAACAGAGAAAATATAAATATATGTTACGAAAGTAGGGCGGAGGCATCACAGGATTACCTAAAACTATTAGAGGAAAATAGAGAGACAGATTTAAGGCTTGGTTTTACCGGTGTTGGTACACATAGGGATGATATGGGTATTATACTATCCTCTCTACCTGCGGCAAACTTTGCAAGCCAGGGCCAACAAAGAAGCATAGTTTTATCACTAAAACATGCAGAGGCACAATACTACAAAGATATTACAGGGCAAAAACCAATACTTTTATATGACGATGTTTTGAGCGAGCTTGACGGCCGTAGGCAGGATTTTTTACTAAGAGATACAACACCCTTTCAAACATTTTTTACCGCATGTGATCTTAAGGCATTTAACGATATTTCGGTAAAGGTATTTTATATGAAAGATGGGGAGATTAGCCAATGAAAAGTTATCTGCATATAGGGGATTATATTTCATCTGATGATATTATTGGAATATTTGATCTCGACCGTTGTACCGTTTCAAAAACAGGCAGGGATTACCTTGCATCGCTACAAAAACAAGGAAAGGTAGAATATAATTATACCGAGCTACCAAAATCCTTTATAATAAAAAAAGACAATTCTGTTGTACTTTCCCAGTATAACACGGCTACAATTATACAAAAAGAAAGGATATTTAATGTCTAAGGAACAGAGTTATGACAGCTCTCAAATACAGGTACTAGAAGGACTTGAGGCGGTAAGAAAAAGGCCGGGTATGTATATCGGCTCTACCGGACCAAGGGGTCTTCACCATCTGGTATATGAAATTGTCGATAATGCTATCGACGAGGCTCTTGCGGGATATTGTAAAAATATTACCGTTAAGATATTACCGGATAATATAATAGAGGTTGCCGATGATGGGCGTGGAATACCGGTAGGTATACAACCAAAACTTGGTATATCGGCCGTTACGGTTGTTTTTACCGTGCTTCATGCAGGTGGTAAGTTTGGTGGAGAGGACAGCGGTTATAAGGTAGCCGGTGGCCTACATGGTGTAGGTGCATCGGTTGTTAATGCCCTTTCGGAGTGGTTAGAGGTAACGGTTTGTAACGGCGAGGGTATATATAAACAAAAATTCCTACGAGGTAAGGAGACAGGCCCGCTTGAGAGGGTAGGTGATGTAGATGGCCACAGAGGAACAAAGGTACAGTTTAAGGCCGATAGCGAGATGTTTGAGACGGTAGAATATGAGTATGATATTCTACTAAAAAGGTTGAGGGAGCAGGCATTCTTAAACGCCGGCCTAAACATAACCATAACCGATGAGCGCGGTGAGGAAAAGGTTGAAAAGAACCTTTGCTATGAGGGTGGTTTAAGCAGCTTTGTTGAATATATTCATAAACGTAGGCAGTTATCTGTACTACATCCACAGGTTATACATCTAACCGCCGAGGCAAATGGTTCACAGGCAGAGATTGCATTACAGTATAACGATAGCTATAACGAACATATCATATCATTTGCAAACAATATAAACACTCCGGATGGAGGAACTCATGAGCAGGGTTTTAAGAATGCTATAACCAGAATATTTAACGATTTTGGGAGAAAAAAAGGTTTTATTAAGGATAAGGATGATAACCTACAGGGTAACGATGTACGTGAGGGTATTACCGCTATTATCAGCGTAAAGTTACAGGAAGCACAGTTCGAAGGGCAGACAAAGGCAAAACTCGGAAATACCGAAATCCGTGGCCTTGTTGAAAACTTAGTATTTGAAAGGCTTAGCATATTTTTCGAGGAAAATCCGGCCGTTGCAAAGGCCATATACGAAAAGGCACTCTCCGCCGCAAGGGCAAGGGAGGCGGCCAAAAAGGCAAGGGAGCTTGTTCGCCGTAAATCGGCACTCGAAAGCCAGCGTATGCCGGGTAAGCTTGCCGATTGCCGTGAAAAGGATAATAAAAGAACCGAACTTTATATAGTTGAGGGTGACTCGGCAGGTGGTAGCGCTAAGGAGGGAAGGGATA
>CAYJOX010000021.1:0-14136 GCA_964371915.1 uncultured Oscillospiraceae bacterium | reverse complement strand
TGGGTGCTTTAGAGCAGGCACCGGTAGTGCTATGTTTTATCTGTGGTATGCCGATGGCATAGGCAACGCACTAAGTGGCCATAAAAGGGGCGAGGCTTTTTCGGCCAACTATTCACCGGAGCTGTTTGTGCGCAACAAGGGGCCGCTATCGGTGATACGATCGTTTACAAAACCCGATCTTACCACAACGATAAACGGTGGGCCGTTAACCATGGAGTTTTCAGCCTCTATATTTAAAAGCCTTGATAGTGTTCGAAAGGTTGCATCACTGGTTAAAGCTTTTATAATACATGGCGGGCATCAATTACAGCTTAACTCTGTAGATGCAGAAATGTTGCTGGATGCGCAAGATAAACCGGAAAAGTACAGATCGCTAATTGTTAGGGTGTGGGGATGGAGCGCCTATTTTGTAGAGCTTGACAGAGAGTATCAAAACCATGTTATCAGCCGGCAAAATTTCATGGTATAGCTAATATGGAGGGGATAATATTTGATGTGAAAGAGTTTACACTGCATGATGGGCCGGGCCTGCGTACAACAGTTTTTTTAAAAGGTTGCCCACTTAGGTGTAGATGGTGCCACAACCCAGAAGGGATGGCCTTTAAACCGGAGGTTATTACAAGGGGGAGTTGTTCGAAATGTGGTGCTTGTGAGATGACATGTGATCATGCACAGTGTAAGCCCTTTAAAAAATGTGTTAGAAGATGCCCGAATAATGCGTTAAGTATATGTGGAGAATCGATAGATGCAACGGTGCTATCAAAAAGGTTAAAAAGGCAGTCATCACTTTTGATCGATGGCGGAATAACCTTATCCGGCGGAGAGCCACTTGCGCAACCTGAATTTACATTAGAGCTTTTGCGGCTGTTACATCCATTGCACACGGTGGTAGAAAGCTGTGGGTATGCAGATCACGAGGTTTTTAAGGCTGCCATAAACTCCTGCGACCTAATTCTCTTTGACCTAAAGATAGTAAACTCTGCAAACCATATTAAATGGACCGGCAAGGATAATAGGATAATTCTTGATAATCTGAAAATCTTAGCATCTTCAACTCGAAAATTCATTCTTAGAGTTCCCCTCATTCCCGGGATAACCGACACGATTGAGAATCTTAACGATATTGCTAATGCTATAAAAGATTATAAAAATATGGCTATGGTTGAACTTTTGCCATATAATCCATTTTCAGCCGCCAAATACAGCTGGGTTTTAAAGGAGTATCAACTAACACCATTAACCCCCCAAACCGAATTTAATAGCTTAACCGAAATATTTAAAAACAAGGGAATTCCCTGTAAGGTTCTTATGTGAAAGATACACCTATATGGAAACAATAATAAAGACCAACATGGGCTAATCAATAAAGCTGTTTGGCCACAGGTTGGTAAGCTATAAAACGAACAGCTAAACAGCGGTGCTACAAGGAACAATAAGGAAAGCATCACCGATACACAGATAGAATTTGCAAAACAATATATTTAAAAAGCTTGCCATAGTGGCAAGCTTTTTGGTATAATGAAAAATACTCGAACAACTGAGGAAGGTTCAAAAGGTAGCTGTCATGATCGACAGGGTGGGTGTTGAAGATTTTACAGCATAGAAAGGGGAAGTGTGCTACCCACTATGGCCTGTATTGAGTTGTTTTATAATAATATTTAAGGAGTTAATAATGGCAGACAGACTTTCAGAGATAAACAACCAGAGTGAATGTGGTGTAAAACATAGTCCGGGGCATAAATGCTGTGGGCACCACGAACACCACCATCACCATACCGAGGAGCATCACGCCCATCATGCAGATGGTTGTAACTGTGGTAATCATAACCATGCAGGCGTACAATCACAAAATTTGAGCGAAGAGGAGCAACAGGTTATATCGGCAATTAAACATACAGGATGTATTCCGGTTGTTAGGTTTGTTATGAAAAGCAGTAAATCATCACATTTTGAGTCGACTGCCCTTTCGGCAGTTTACATAAGTAGCCTAGAGGATGATCTAGAAGATGTTAAGTCTCGAGCTAAAATACTTAACACGCTAGAGAATAAAGGGCTACTATCCATTGATTACGATATTCCTATCACAAACTACAACTATGATGAATACACTAATTCAAACATTTACAAGGATTTTGAAAAAATGATGGAGGAGTCTACCGATAAAGAGGGTTTCATTTTTGATATTGCCGACATGGATAAGGGTAGCGTTGTGCTAGTCTAGTATAACGAAGGCATAGACAAATAGTTTACAAACTAAAAAAATACATATAGGCTTCTAGGCGGCTACCTTTGCAGGTAGCCACTTTTTTGTACTGCCTAGAGTAGAATTTGATATTGACAGTACTATTACAATGTATTACAATGTAATAACGACAAAATGAACGCTATGTTCATTAAAAAACATATTTCGATAAATGTGCATTATTGTAGAGGGGATATGGATAGACGACAAAAAAAGACAAGAAAGGCGATTTTTAACGCATTTAGTAATATGCTTGGCAAAAAGAGGTATAGTGCAATTACTGTTCAGGAGATCATCGACGAAGCTAACGTTGGGCGTACAACCTTTTATGCACATTTTGAAACCAAGGATATGCTTTTAAAAGCCATGTGTTCGGAAATTTTTGAGCATATTTTTTCTAACGAAACCAATGTTTCCGAAGCTGTGTGTATGGAATTAGAATCGACCCTATCCCATATATTATTCCACCTGAAAAATAACGAGGTTGATGTATCGAGAATATTGAGCAGTGAAAGCGAGGAAGAGTTTATCAAATACTTTAAAGTACATATTGAGAACTTGTTTTCCGATTATGTAAGGCGCTCACAGGTTAATGTTCCCACAGACTTTTACCTGAGCTTTCTCGTAGATGCATTTATATCAGCAGCCAAATGGTGGGTTTTAAGCAAAGAAAGCGCAAGCCCAGACGAAATGGCAAGATACTATACAACTGCGGTCGGAATTTAGGTTTGCTGTTAGAATCGCACTGAGCTTTCCACACGAGCAGTGCACAACTATTTGATCTTAAATAAGGTAGAAGAATTGGTTAGGATGAGGAGAGACGTGAAAAAAATTATATCTATGATACTTGCTTTAATAGTTACGCTGTCACTGACAACGTTTGTTAGTGCACAGAGTAATATTCAGATGACACAGAGGATGATTGTTTCCACAAGTGGATGGTATGGTGTGCTAAATCCGTATCTAATGTTGACCGAAACAGGTTGGCAGCTTACTAAACTTGTATATGACCCGCTGTTTTTGCAAACAACCGATCTCACCTATGAACCATGGCTTGTTAAAGATTATTCAATTAGCGAAGACATGCTTACCTACACCTTTGAATTATATGATAACATTACATTTCACGATGGTGAACAGATGACCGTTGATGATGTTATTTTCACCTACAACTATATAATGGAGTATCCAACAGCTCGTTTTACCCTTCCCTCCGAGCCGATAGTCGACATGCAGAAAATTGATGATTATAAGATGACCATGACACTTAGTTCGCCTCAGCCGGAGTTTATAAACAAACCACTATCCGAGATGGGGATCCTTCCCGAGCACATCTATAAGGATATTACAGATCCTTATACTGTAGAAACAGTAGTCGGTAGCGGCCCGTACAAACTTGTTGAGGCAAAACAAGATACACACTATATTTTTGAAGCGAACATGGATTACTTCCGCGGTGCACCTGTTGCTAAAGAGATTTTCATGCCGATTATGGTGGATAAAACGGCTATATTTACCGCACTACAAAGTAAGCAGATTGATGCAACTACGGTATCACTTACCCCTAACATTGTAGAGGAGTTTGAAGACGACCCCTCGATAGGAATGTTGGAAGGGCCGGATTTCACATCGTTACTTTTGATTTTTAACTGCGACAGATACCCGTTTGACCGACAAGATTTTAGAGATGCTTTGGCCCTAGCTGTCGATACTCAGGAGCTGGTAGATGTTATATATCTTGGCAAAGCTATACCGGGTAGCCCCGGGTATGTTCACCCAGACCTAGTTTCTTATAATGATGAACTTACGGATAAGGAATTTGATATTGCGAAGGCAAATGAGCAGCTTGATGCTATCGGATTTGTCGATACAAACGGTGACGGTATTCGTGAAGATGATCAAGGCAACGAACTTTCCTTCGAGTTGATTGCACACTCCACAATCCCAGAGCGTACACGCACTGCGGAAATGATTAGGGATTGGTATAGCGAGATTGGCATAGATATCATGGTGGTTGGCCTTGAGCACGCCGCTATACTAGATTTCGTTTGGCCAGATCGTGCGGCTTCTACCCGTGGAAATTTTGATATGGTTGTGTTCGCATGGGGTGCCACAACAATGGGGTCAAACTCACGCTATGTTGAGAATTTCCATTCTGACCTAGTTAAGGGTGACTCAAACCTCGGCGCTATGAGCAACCCGGAGCTTGATGCTGTTCTGGAGGAACTTGTGGCCTCGACAGACAGTGCTCGTGTACAAGAACTACTAGATGAATTTCTGGTCGTTTTCAGCCAAGACAATTCGGGTGTTCCGCTTTACTACCGATCTCTCATCTATGCTTACAACAAAGATGTATTTGACGGATGGAAGATGACGATTGGCGCAGGCATAGTAAATACAAACTCGTTGGTTGCAGATGCAGACAAGATTGGCCTGATGGCGACGGCAGATACATCTTTGATCGAAGAAACCGATACTGCACCGGAAAATGGCGGTAACATAATGCTATATATAATTATTGGCATAATTGCTATAGCGATAATACTGGTAGTTGCAGTTAAAATGAAGAGAAGGTAATTTTAGCGGCCGATAAGAAGGTGGTGTGAGAATGTCTCATGTCACCTTTAAATCAGAACAGCGGTTTTAATATCCTATCTTAGCTTTTTTAATAGAAAATCAGGGTTGTGTTATGGTTAAATTTTATCTGAGTAGATTTTTTCAGTACTTTTTAGTGATATTTGTTACGATTACACTTAATTTTATACTTCCGCGTGCCATGCCCGGCGACCCGCTTGATTTTATTATTGGCGAGGAAATGGCACAGATGACAGAGGAGCAGATTAATGATGTACGTGAAAGGTATGGCTTGAACGGCACTATATTCGAGCAATATATAATTTATCTCGATGATCTTTTACATGGGGATTTTGGATATTCTTATCGTTCTAAAATGCCAGTGACGGAAATTATAGCCGATAAATTGCCTTGGACGTTGCTTTTGTCCTCTCTTAATATCTTAATTTCGACAGGCATAGGCATAGTCATGGGTTCAATAGCTGCGTGGAATAGGGGTAAATGGCAGGACATTGCAATAAGCAATGTATTCATCTTTCTTAAAGCAATGCCCTCTTTTTGGGTGGGAATGGTGCTTATTACAATTTTCGGTTCGGTTCTTGGATGGTTGCCTATTTTCGGCGCGGAGTCGGTTTGGGCACGATACGAAGGGTTTGCACGTGTTCTCGATGTTGTTAAGCATCTGATTCTGCCGCTAACTACCCTTGTGATTTTATCTGTATCAAATATATTTATCACTATGAGATACTCGCTGGTGGATATCCTTGGTGAGGATTATATTCTAATGGCTCAGATGAAAGGGCTTAAAGGCACGGTTGTAAAATATAGGCATGCTATGCGCAATGCACTTGTACCGGTAGTTACTGTTGTAATGCTCAATATCGGTTATATGGTGGGAGGAGCGACGATTATAGAAACAGTATTCTCCTACCCCGGAATGGGAAGGTTGCTCTATGAGTCGGTAGCGGGGCGTGATTATCCCGTTATTCAGGCTTGTTTTCTGATAATTACGTTATGTGTTATTGCCGCTAACATTGTGGCAGATATACTTTATCCAATACTAGACCCGAGGGTGGTATAGAGATGAATATGAGATTAAAAGAAAATATTAGAACATTTTTTTGCAATAAGCTCGGAGTTGCCGGGTTGATCTTAATCCTTCTGTTTGTTTTTATGGCTATATTTGCGCCGGTTCTTGCGCCGTATGATCCGTTCGAGCGTGTTGGAGAACCCTTTGAGTCTCCCTCTCTTGAGCATCTGCTCGGAACAAACGACCTAGGAAATGACATATTGAGCGAGCTAATTTACGGTTCACGAATTTCTATCACGGTAGGGATAATGGCGGCAACGATAGCCATGTTAATCGGTAGCTTTATTGGCCTGCTTGCCGGATATTTCGGAGGCAAACTTGATGCAATACTTATGCGGGTGGTTGATATAGCGCTTGTTATGCCGATGCTACCACTGATGATTTTGATGGCAACGTTTTTAGGGCCGAGCTTTTGGAATATAATTATAGTAATCGGCGCCCTTTCCTGGGCACGCCCGGCACGTGTTATCAGGGCGCAGGTCAAGACAATAAAAAGTAGGGGCTATATAGAGGCGGTTAACGTTGTCGGCGGTAAATCGAGCTATATTATATTCCATCACATTCTCCCCTCTACCATGTCAAGCGTAATCTCCCAGCTTATTCTCGTATCGAGCCGATCTATACTGATGGAAACTTCGCTAAGCTTTTTAGGCCTTGGAGATCCGACACAAAAAAGTTGGGGAACAGTGCTGTATTATGCGCAGGCAAAAAGTGCGTTTTTGACTGATGCTTGGCTTTGGTGGATACTTCCACCGGGAATTTTAATTACGGTCTTGGTTATTTCATTTTCGTACATTGGAAATGCGCTTGAAGAAATTGCAAACCCAAGACTTAGGAGGTAGCTTTGAAGAATATACTAAGTGTGAGAAACCTCTCCACTCACTATGAAACTAGTATCGGCGATAATGAGGTGCTGTCAAACTTCTGTATGGACATTGCACCGGGTGAGATGCTTGGCCTTATCGGAGAGTCGGGTTGCGGAAAAAGTACCGCAGGGTTGTCCTTTATTAGAATGATAAAAGCTCCGGGCAGGATATGCGAGGGAGAGATTATTCTGGATGGCAAAGATATTTCGAAGATTGAAGGGGACGAGCTACGTAGCATATTATGGAAACAAATATCAATGATTCCGCAAAGTGCAATGAACGCATTGAATCCATCTTACAGGGTAGGAGATCAAATTCTGGAAGCAGTACGTCTGCATTTAAAACACTTTAGCAAGGAACAAGCGGTAAAGCATGTTAAAAATTTGCTTGTGGCTGTAGGTATGGATGAAAAATGGTATGATGAATATCCGCACAAGCTGAGCGGCGGAATGAAACAGAGGGTTATTATAGCAATGGCCTTGTCGTGCAAGCCCAAAGTTATCATTTCAGACGAATCTACGAGCGGCCTTGATGTTTTAATTGAGGCGCAGATACTGGCACTGTTTAAAAGAATGAAGTTAGAGCTTGGAATAAGTGTGATAATCATCTCGCACGATCTACGTATGGTAACATCGATATGTGATAGGATTGGCATTATGTATGCCGGACACCTTGTTGAACTGGGGACATCCAAGGATATATCTGAAAACCCTACCCACCCATATACTAAGGCTTTGTTCGATTCGCAGGTTGATGTAACCGACTTTAGCAAGAAGGTAACCTCTATTGAGGGAACAGTGCCGGAGCTTATAAATCCGGAATGTAAATGTCGGTTTTACTCAAGGTGCACAAGGCGAAGCGAGTTATGTGACAAGAGTGATGCTCCGAAGCTGAAAAGCATATCGGATACCCATCAGGTTGCTTGTTATATGGAGGCTTGAGATGAGCACAGAAACATTATTAAAGGTTGAATCGTTGTGTAAAAGCTTTGATGCAAGGCACAAGATTTTTCGGCGCAAAAAAGATGCCGCCCTAAAAGTATACGCTGTCGACAATGTAAGCTTCGAGCTGAAAAAAGGCGAGGTCATTGGCCTTATCGGAGAATCGGGTTGCGGAAAGAGCACGACAGCAAAGTTGCTACTCAAGCTACTGGAGGTGGACGATGGTAGGGTGCTTTACAGTGGGAGTGATGTTACAACCATTAAAGGGGACGATCTTCGAGAGTATCGAAAAAAGATACAAATCGTATTTCAAGACCCTTACGAGTATCTCAACCCACGAATAAATATAATGGAGATAATCACCGAGCCTCTTGTCATTCATAAGATGGTAAGTAGCGAGGCTGAAAAACGTGGAATTGCTATCAAATATCTTGAAATAGTTGGCCTTGTGCCCGGGAATGCTTTTATCTCTCGCTTTTCACACGAGCTGTCGGGCGGTCAACGCCAGCGTGTTGCCATAGCGCGCGCTCTTGTTATGAATCCGGAACTTATAGTTGCAGATGAACCAACTTCAATGCTTGATGTTTCTGTCCGAGCAGGCATCTTGAATCTACTGCTCGGACTTAAAGAACAATACGGAATGTCGATGGTGTTTATTACCCACGATATTACGACAGCCGGATATATGTGTGATCGAATTGCCGTCATGTATAAAGGTAGAATAGTGGAGATTGGCTCGAAAAATGATATAATTTTCAAGCCGAAGCATCCATATACAAAGGCGCTTGTAAGTGTTGCCATGAACCTAGAGGAGTTTTTGGAACACAAGGAGGATTATATTAAAGATGGCGAGGTAGACAGTTATCTACAAAGCGGCTACTGCTCCTTTGAGAAACGATGTATTTATTATTGTGATAAATGCAGCTCAAAGAAAAGATATGAGTTGACGAAGGTCGGCGAAGATCATTATGTTGCCTGCATTAAAGTTTAGCTTGCGAAAAACATGTTTCGCTCGGGGTGGTCTGTATTTTCTCTAGAGCTTAACCGTTTGTACTTACTATATCATAATAAAATTTAGATGTAACCTTGTATACTACCGTGTAAAGCAGTGCGAAGGCTAAAAACCCTATGATAGAAACGGCTATAAAAAGCGAGATGTTGGTTAGGTTAAACATTAACAGGAATAGCCTTATAATTGGGAATGCAAAGCTTAGGTGGATACCTGCCATAATTAATGGTAGGAAGAATACCGTTAATATCTGTGAGTTTATACTTTTTTTAATCTCACCATTTGTCATGCCTATCTTCTGCATTATCTCAAACCTTGGCCTATCCTCATACCCCTCTACAATCTGTTTGTAGTAGATTATGAGCACCGTTGCAGAGATAAAAAGTATGCTTAATACTAAACCTATAAATAGTAGGCCCCCAAACAACCCATAAAAACCTAATCTGTTTCCCTCTAAAGATTCTACACTAAAGGTGTTTAGGTGTGTGTAGTGGCCGAGGGTAGTAACAAAGCTATCGGATAGGCTATCGCTAAGGGTAGGTTGCTGTTCTGCCGGAAGATCAATATTAAAGTTATACGAGAACTGTGAGCTAATTAATGGGCTACCATTCTGGCCTACAGCACCATCAAAAAGGCTTTGTATACTGCCAAGGTCATCGACTACTAACATTATAGGGGGGAATATAGTCATTGCGGATACACCGTCACTCCAAAATTCTTCGAGAATCCCTTTTACGATAAACGAACTATCTAAAAAGGTTACGGTGTCCATCTCAAACTCCTCTCGGGGAGAGTGAACATAAACCTCGCCTGCACCTAGCGTTATATCGGAACCGGTGTTATTATTGTAATCCTCTACATCAAAGAAGAAAATCTGATAGAGAGCATCGAAAGAGGTTGCATTTGCATAGTCAAGCTCAAAGGAATCACCCTGTAGCTGGCCGGAGGTTGCAAGGCGGGTATAGACAAGTTTCTCCTCGATAGTACCACCGTGTTTTTCGGTTTCGTTTTTTGCAAAATTAGCAACATCGTTTATAAATTCATCCGGCATACCCTGCCCATCGTTTGATGCAAACAGCATGTTAATATCCATTGGATAACGCTTTTCTAGCAAATCCTCGTTGCCGATATATAGGCTAAAGGTGGAGGAAAGCATTACCAGAACCATCGTAGAAAATATACATATTGCGGCAAGGCCGGCGCCGGTACGTTTCATCCTATATGCCATAGAGGAGACAGATATAAAGTGGCCCGGCTTATAGTAGTAAGATTTATTGTTTTGAAGTATTTTGCATAGCAGAACCGAACCTACCACAAATAATAGGTAGGTGCCGGCAACAACCAACATTACCGCAATAAAAAATTGTGGTATGGCTGCCATAGGGTTGTTTGCGGTAAGGGAAATATAGTAGGCGCATGCAAGGCATGCTAAGCCGGCTATGCCTAATAAAAAGTTAGCTTTAGGGGGTTTTTCACCACTTTTTTGGCTTTTTAATAGCTCTATGGGGCTTGTTAGGCGAATCTTTAAAAGCGATTTTATTAATATTAAACCGAATATTGCTATAAATGATATAGACGTATATATAATTATTTGGCTATCTATACTAAAGGCAAAGTTCACATCATCCTGCGTTATTCGTAGCAGTAGCAGCTCAAAAAGTTTATAGAATAGAATACCCGATATAAGCCCTAATGTTAACGAAATAGCTGCGGTTATTAAGGTATCCCAGCATAGTATCTGTGCAATATTCTTGCGGTTCATGCCTAGAATATTGTATAGCGCATACTCCTTGTTGCGCATCTTGCTTAGGAATGAATTTGTATAGAATAAAAAAAGGATCGAGAACAAAAATATAAAAGGGACGCCCATATTTAAGATCATGGAGATGGAAGCACCGCCGGAGGAATTTGTTACCTGTTCGGATGTTGACATACTAAATATAATATAGAACATCATTATCCATAGTGCGCTGGTTAGGATATAGGGGATGTATAGTTTTTTGTTAAGCTTTATGCTGTTTAGCGCTATCTTAGGGTAGAAGGAGGTTCTCATTATCTTGCCCCTCCTCTTGAAAGAAGTGTGAGGGTGTCCGATATCTTTTGGTGTAGCTCCTCGTTACTGCTATTACCACGATAAATTTGGTGAAACACCTCACCATCCTTTATAAAAAGCACACAGTTTGCATTGCTTGCCGCACGTGTGGAGTGGGTAACCATAAGGATTGTCTGCCCCTTTTGGTTTATCTCGCTAAGGTGGCGTAGTAGCTCATCAGATGATTTCGAGTCTAGTGCACCGGTAGGTTCGTCTGCAAGAATAAGTTTAGGGTGGGTGATAAGCGCCCTTGCAATTGCCGCGCGTTGCTTCTGCCCACCCGATATCTCATAGGGATATTTGTTAAGAATATCGGTTATTCCAAGCTCGGCCGCTATGGGTTTTAGCCTGCGGACCATCTCATCATACGATCTACCGGCTAGTACTAGCGGTAGAAATATGTTATCACGAAGGTTAAATGTATCCAGCAGATTAAAATCCTGAAACACAAAGCCGAGGTTTTCACGCCGAAAGGTAGAGATATCGTTATCCTTAATCTTTGTAATATCTCGCTCCTCTAATAATACTGTGCCGTTTGTTGGCTTATCTAGCCCGGCAAGAATGTTTAAAAGGGTAGTTTTACCGGAGCCGGATTCACCCATTATCGCAAGATATTCCCCCTGTTTTACCTCAAAGTTAACATTCTTTAGCGCCTCCACCTTGTTTGTGCCAAAGCGGGATGTGTATACCTTTTGCAAACCAATAATTCTTAAAATACTCATGTTAATACCTCTTGTTTTTCTCCTGCCTAAATATTAACAGATATTATAGGCTGCTAGCCATCGAATAGGCTTACATTTTATAGGCTTCATCTTACGTTTTTGTAAGGTGTTAAACTCCGAGGTCGATCATAATGGTTGTGCCTTTACCCTCCTGCGAACTTGCAGATATATTAAAGTTAAGCCTACCGCATATCGTTTTGCACAGATACAGCCCTATACCGCTAGACTTTTTTTCGATACGCCCTATAGCACCGGTATAGCCGTTTTCAAATATTCTTGGTAGGTCGTCCGCCGCTATGCCGATGCCGCTATCCTCGATACAAAGGGTGCTACCCTGCAGATAAATCTTGATGTACCCCTGTTGGGTGTATTTTAACGAGTTAGATATTATCTGCTCAAGAACAAACAAGAACCACCTTTCATCACTAACTACACGTATATCTATCGGTTCGTAGATGAAAGCTATCCGCTTCTCTATAAACTCGGTACTAAACCCTTTAACTGCCTGTTTAATAAGGCTGTCGAGCTCGCATTCGGCAATAATATAATCGGTTGATACCGAGTTAATTCTGATATATGCCATCACCATCTGCACATACTGCTCAACCCTGTAAAGGTCCGATGTAAGCTTTCGCGCAGTTTTTGAATCTTCCTTTTGCAACGATAGCCGCATAGATGCAATAGGGGTTTTTATCTGGTGTGCCCATACGGTATAATACTGTGTTATATCGTTATGCTGTGAGTTAAAATTATCCTGCATCTGCCGGCGTTGCTCTATTAATAGCTTGACTATCTCTATATAATCCTGCTCGTGCAGATTCTCGGCCGAGTTTATTATATCGCCGGTAATGTTTATATTGCGCTTTAACAGCTGTAGTGCGGTATGTTTTGCCCTGTATCTTGTATAACCTATGGCAAAAAAAACAAGCTCTACAGCTATGCACACTATATAGGGGTAGATAACGGCGGCTATCGGCAGGCGATATAGGTAGAAGGATATGGTGAAAAAACCAAAGATCAGAAGGTTTATCAGTATTAGCCACCTTTTATCCTTAAGATAAACTATAAAAATATTCATCATCTCCTTACTCGATAATATAACCACAGCCTACCTTAGTAGCGATAAAATCGGATAGGCCAAACGACTCAAGCTTTTTACGCAGCCTGTTAATGTTAACCGTTAGGGTGTTATCGTCTACAAAGCTATCTGTCTGCCACAGGTTTTCCATAAGCCTTTCACGGCTTACCACTGTTTGTTTGTTCTGCATTAGGGTGTGTAGTATTCTGTACTCGTTTTTTGTAAGCTCCAGCCGCTGCTCTTTGTAAAGAAGCGAGTTGTCGTTAACATTTAAAAATGCACCTTTGTGCTGTAGTAGTTTAGATTCTCCGGCAAAATCATAGCTTCGGCGAAGCAACGCTTTCACCTTAGCGGTAAGCACCTCTCTATCAAACGGCTTTGCTATAAAATCATCCGCCCCAAGGCTAATCGCCATGACTATGTTCATGTTATCGGATGCGCTGGAAATAAAGATTATAGGGGCATTACTTACCCTTCGTATCTGTTCGCACCAGTGGTAGCCACTAAAAAAGGGTAGCGATATATCCATAAGCACTAGGTGTGGGTTTAATGCGGTAAAACTATCCATCACATTTTTAAAATCGGTTACACACTCGGCAGAAAACTCCCATGCTTCCAGCTGCTCTTTTATTAGGCTGGCAATGCCGGCATCGTCCTCCACTATTAATATTTTATACATCTCTTTCTCCTTGAGATAACACAATATAGCCATTATACTAGATAATTAGTATAAATACAATTTTAGCAGCTACGTTTTTTTGGCTTTGGTAGCGGTGTTATTCTTTCTAACAGTATGGCTACTCTTTTTGTAAGTTCTGCATTATCGATATCTAATATATAGTGCTCCTTTGCACCTTTATAGGGGCTACCCTTTGCTGTGGTTTGCAAAAGCTCGGTTGTTTCATCCTTTGTTTTTACATAAACGGTATCATCACAGACTAAAAACACCGGTTTATTGTTTATATAAACCATATATTCGCCGAACATCTTGCGGTATCTAACCTCACCTACGCCTGAAATCTGATCACAAAAATAATCTAAAAAACTTAAACTGCTTGCCATCCGTTACTCCCTTCTTAATTATCGCCAGTTATTATCTGCCCTATTACTTATCATATATCTTAAGCATCTTTTTAAGGTTGCTATTAATGTATTGGCGTATCTTTGGTGGATGTAAAACCTCGCAATCGGCTCCGAAAGATGTGATATAGGCAAAAAGTGAATCATCACCAACCGGATAGTTTAGGGTGGCTATAAAATCACCGTCTGGCAACTGCCTGTAATGCTCAAGCTCATCATAAACCCTGTAGCCAAACTTTTCTGCTATCTTTAAGGTAAGCTCAATATAGTTGTCGTCCTTTATTTCGGCATGCTTTAAAACAGGGCCGTTTAAAACTCTATCAAAGACATCCTGCGTAAGCTGTAACTTGCTTATGCGTGAAATTTTAAAGAAGCGATAATCCATACGAGTTGTACAATAAGCATAGAGATACCTTGAAACCCCTTTGAAACATAGCCGAAG
>CAYJOX010000020.1:11701-14394 GCA_964371915.1 uncultured Oscillospiraceae bacterium | reverse complement strand
ATATGCATAGCATTGACAAACAGCTCCCCTTTTATCGACTCTACCCAAGCCTCCTTTAGGCTTACCGTTCCTGCACGAATGCTTTTAACCTCTGTTCCGCACAGCTCTAAACCTGCCTCAAACCTATCCACAACAAAATAATCGTGAAAGGCTTTTCGGTTGCTTGCAATCTGTTTTGTTCCGGCCATAGAGATTTTACTTCCTGTGTGATATTGCACTATAGTATTATTGTACACAAATATGCCGGTTTTGTAAAGGAAAAATTTATTTCAAAATACTTACAGATACGATACAATATTTTAAAATAGCCATATAAACATATACTGTCGCGGTGTAATAATGATAAAAACAATTAGCTTTGTACCATATCCGGCACTAAAGATAGTGTTATAGCCTATCCACATCACCCGATAAGCGAGTTAGATAGTTGTAAGAAGTATTATTCTATTATTATTCTGCAGGCGAGAACATCTGCCACTTTAAGCAATATATGAAATTATATTTCATATATCTTCACATTGTTTAAGATGTATTGTTTTTGTAATAATCATCGAAATATGCTATATAACAAATATAAAATATTTTTTTGTATAAACTGTAAAATGTTTATTTCCTCCTTGACTTACAATGACAATTATGATAGAATTGTAAAAAATATATGAAATATATGAAATATTTAAGAAAATATATTTCTCCCACATCGGATTAACAACCATAGGGATGTTGATTATATAATTACACGGAGGATAAAAAATGAAAAAACTAATAGCATCATTACTATCGCTAACAATGTTGTTAGCGCTTGCAACCTCTTGTAGCCAAGCACCGGCCGAAGGTACAGAAGGAACCGATGCCGCAACCCCTGCTACAGATTCTGAGCTACCGGTTATTCGCTTTTCTACAAACTGGAGCAGTGGTACAACAGAGTTTGCAGAGCAGTGGAGAGACCTTATTCTTACATGGGGCGAAGAAAATGCAGATCAATACACCCTAGTGTTTGAAGAGGAAGCCGGCGATAATCTACGTGATAAGATCAAAACCGACCTTGCGGCAGATAATCTACCCGATATATTCCAATACACATCCAAAAGCTCTTTAAAGCCGATGGTTGACAGTGGCAAAATTCTAAACATCGATGAGTATTTTGCAGTTTCTGAAAACATCACACGCGACATGTTTAACGAGGATGATTTCCTTGCATACTCCTTCGACAACGGCGAGACAGCATATGCCTGCCCGATGGAAGGTTCTACAAACTTTATGATGTACAATACCGAGCTATTTGACCAGTATGGTGTTAGCGTTCCTACTACATACGAAGAGTTCCTCGATGCTTGTGCAGTATTTAACGAAAACGACATTATACCGCTTGCCGTAGGCTCTAAGGGCGGTAACCCCTCCCATTTCTGGTATGCAGCAATATTCTACCAGTACTACACACAGGCTGAGGCAGATGCTATCTGCGGTACAGCGGACTCTTGGCTTGGCCAGGACTATGTAGCCAGAACCGGTGAAATTGTTGAGGAGATGGTAGCAGCAGGCGTATTCCCTGAAGATACAATCGCTAACGGTGATTTCTCACCTGCCGTATCTCTTTACAATACAGAGAAAGCCGCTATGATCTACTCCTTCCCATGGGTTATCTCCGAGTTCTCTGAGGAGGTTATCGCAAAATCCGAGATGATGAACATGGTGGCAATGCCCGATGCAATCTACGACCCTGCAACATTTGCAGTTGGTGGCTCTAACATGGGTCTAGTTACAACTGTTGAAGGCTTTAACGATCCTGCAAAGCAGGCCGGAATAGTAAGCTTTATGGATAACATGCTATCCGACGATGCATTCCAGATTGCTGCCGAGGCAGGCAGATGGGCTAATAAAAACATGGAATATGATGAGAGTACCCTAAGCCCACTGTATGTAATGGCAAGAAACTTTACCGAGACACAGGATGTACGTGTTCACCTTTGGAACATCATGCCCGACCCGGCTACACAGGAAGTATTCTGCGCAGCTATGGACGAACTGTGGTCCGGTGCGGCAACTACAGCACAGATAGATGAAGATATTCAAGATTCTATCAACGATGTGCTAGAAGGCTAATTAATAGTACCGGCTACCTATTTAATTTGGGTAATAGCTTATCTATCTACCTAAACTAAATTTAATAACATAATTGTGCAGCCGAATGCCGACATTTATGTTCTGCATTTCGGCTGTATGGTTTTAAATATAATGAGGTGACAACATGATAAAAAGCAGCAAAGCTTTCATAATTCTGTTTTTATTTTTTCCCGTTGTTATTTATGCCGGGCTTATACTTGTGCCGGCATCTATGACATTTATCTACTCCTTAACCGATTGGGACGGCATAAACCCAATGCAGTTTATAGGGCTGGAAAATTTTATCGAACTATTCGATGATCGCAACTATCTTACATCTGTAGGTAACTCTTTTACACTTGTTGTCATAGCATTGGCATTTCAGCTCTGTATTGGGTTGGTTGCCGCATTTATCGTTGCAAGAACAAAATTCCTGTTCAAGTTTTTTAGGGCTGCATATTTTATGCCGTCCGTCATATCGGCAGCGGCTATCAGCGTTCTTTTTGTTCGCTTCTTCAATACCGATGTAGGTGCTTTTAACTCTCTACTGGAGCTTATAGGGCTTGGTGAACTTATTGAAGGTAAAACCT
>CAYJOX010000020.1:597-11602 GCA_964371915.1 uncultured Oscillospiraceae bacterium | reverse complement strand
AGTATATGGGTCAGCAGATAGTAATATTCTTAGCGGCAATTCAAGGATTAAGCGATGAGATGTTCGAGGCGGCAGATATTGATGGGGCAAACAGCTTTACAATGTTTTTCCGAATCGCCCTTCCAAACCTTAAAGACATAATCGAGGTGGTTGCTATTCTTGTAGTTACAGGTGCACTAAAGGCTTTCGATCACTCCTGGATAATGACAGCCGGCGGCCCGGGTTCATCATCCTCCTATATGGCTGTTCAGATGTATAAAGAGGTGTTTAAGAATGGTGATTTTGGCTATGGTAGTGCAATTGCTATATCTATCTTATTTATATCTCTGGCAATAGTAATACTGTTTAGGCTACTATCCGGAATATTTAACAAGAAAGAAGCTTAACATCAAGGAGTTTAACATGAATATGATAAAAACAGGCTTGCATCTAATTGCAACCCGCCCATTAAGATCGTTGGTTACAATAGTAAAATATATTGTGCTGTTATTTTTTGCAGCTGTGGCTATATTCCCCTTCTACTGGGCCATAATTTCATCTATGAAAACAAACGACGAACTATATGCAAACCCATTGAGCCTGCCGGAAACATTTAGCTTTAGTAACTACGCCGCCGCATGGGAGCTTGCAAAAATCGGCCCCTACTTTATAAACACAATGATTGTAAGCCTTTCTGCCGTTGCGCTTGTTCTTCTGCTTGCAGCTATGGCGGCATACATTATGTCCCGTGTTTTGAAAAAAAGTACACCACTTTACATCTTCTTTTCTATAGGGCTTATGATACCTGCCCATACAATTATTGTTCCGCTGTTCACTATATTTCATAACATCGGTTTAACCAATAACTTTATCGGTCTAATTCTCGCCTTTTCTGCTATGCAGCTTGCGCTGGCAGTGTTTATTCTTTACGCATTTATGCGCGACCTACCCATCGCACTTGAGGAGGCAGCCACTATTGATGGCTGTACAAGAATACAGACATTTTTTAAGGTAATTCTCCCTCTCACCCTTCCCGGCATGGCTACGGTTGGAATACTATCCTTTTTATATTTCTGGAACGAGTTTTTAATCCCGCTGGTTTTGATGACCGAAAGCGATATGAAGATGCTTTCGCAAGGAATACAAGCGCTTAACGGGCAGTATGTAACCGATATTGGTATTATGTTTGCCGGTGTTGTAATAGTGTGTATTCCGGTTATTATAGCATTCATCATATTCCAAGATCAGGTAGTGAAGGGAATGGTTGCAGGTGCTGTAAAGGGATAATAAACAATTGAAGGGATTTAATATATGCGACGAAACATAAACTCGGTAGTAACCTTAAACAACGGGCTTAAGATACCACAGCTCGGCTTTGGCACGGCACTAATAAGCGAAGATGACGAGCAGAAAACAATAGATGTAATCTTAACTGCGATAGATGCCGGTTATCGCCACTTTGATACAGCCTCAAAATATGGTAGCGAGGCTGCTCTTGGCAAGGCAATAAAGCAGAGCGGCATTAAACGTGAGGATTTTTTTATAACCACAAAGATATGGAACGATGATCTGCGTATCGATCGTTATACAGATGCATTTTACGAAAGCCTCGAAAAGTTACAGACCGACTATGTCGATATGTATATGATTCATTGGCCGGTGCCGAACAAATACGTACGTGCCTATATGGAGCTTTTGCCGTTATACGAAAAGAAACTCATGCACTCTATAGGGGTTAGCTGTTTTTCAGAAAATCAGATTGAGCAGATTTTAATGTGCACCGATATAGTACCGGTTATCAACCAGGTGGAATGTAACCCGATGTTTGCTCGTGAAGCGCTGTTTTCATACTGCAAGAGCAGAGGGATAATGATGCAGGCATGCCGCCCACTTGGGCAGGGTGCATACCTAAGCGATAGCACACTGGGTGCTATCGCAAAGAAACATGATAAAAGCATTGTACAGGTTATACTGCGCTGGCATATGCAGCGCGGGGTTATAGCTATCCCTAAATCCGCCCGTGAGCAGTATATAAGATCAAACGCCGACATATTTGATTTTGAGCTAGATACAGATGATGAATTTGCTATAGCAGGGATGAATATCGAAAGGGGTACAAGCCCTTATACATCTGAATGCTTCGATTTTTAAAAGCAGGGAGTTTATATTAATATATGAAAAAAATTAATTTTACCGTTGTAGGTGCCGGTTGGCGCTCAGAATTTTATTTTCGAATAGCAAGCGAGCTCCCCGATCTATTTAATATATGTGCGGTTGTTGAAACTAATTCCGAGCGTGCCGCACAGATAAAGCAAAGATATGGTTTTGATATAAAAAGCTCTACCAAGGAGCTATCGCTCGATAGTTATGGCGATTTTTTAGTACTGTGTCTTCCACAGCCATTGCTTCCCTCTGTAATTAAAAACCTTACCTATAGGGGCTTTTACCTTTTAAGCGAATCGTTCGAGGCGGCAGATCTTAATCAGCTAGTGGATTTTTACAACTCTCTATCAGCACCGCATCTTATACAGGTTTCCGAGCAGTATTCGCTCCAGCCTATGCATGCTGCACGCCTTAATGTAATAAACTCAGGCAAAATAGGAGATGTAACACAGGCATATGTCTCCTCCGGCCATGGATACCACGGCATGAGCCTTGTGCGCAAATATTTAGGAAAAACTTTTGAGAACTGCACCATAAAAGGAAAGCTTTTCACCTCTAAGCTGATAAAATCACCGGGACGTGACGGTTATCCGGATAGCGAGGAATATGTTGATGAAACACAGCAGTTTGCTTTTTTAGATTTTGGCGATACACTTGGTTTTTACTATTTTACCGACGACCAATACTTCTCCCCCATCCGCCTACCCGATACCAGAATAAGGGCAACTAAGGGTGAAATTACTAATACAAGAATAAGTATGATGCTAAACTATAATACACCGTTAGAGTATCAACTCTCTCATGTAACTGCCGGTCAGAATGAAAGCGTTTCCAAGCTTAGCAGTATAGGTATAACCGCCGGTGAGACATGGTATTATAAAAACAGCTACTACCCTGCAAGGTTTAGCGATGACGAAATTGCTATTGCAACGGCGCTTGAAAAGATGTATAATTATGTACATAATAAACATTCGTTCTACAGCATACAGGAAGGTTGCCAAGACCAATACCTGTCTTTGATGATTAAACAATCCTTCTACACCGATAAAGAGATAGCAACAGACACACAGCCATGGGCAAGGTAGGCAGATAATGGCGCTCGGTGCTCGATTTATCGACAATGGATACAATGAGGAAAAGTTGTGAGTTATAGAGTAACAAGCAAGGATGTGGCCAAGTTTGCGGGTGTATCACCCGGTACTGTTTCGCGTGCTATAAGCGGAAAGGGTTACCTCTCGGAGGAGATGAGAGGTAAAGTTTTTGCCGCCATGAAAGAGCTTAATTTTGAGCTTTCCAGTAAAACTGCTTTATCCTCTGCCCCACAAAAAACCATAGGCATTGCCGTACCGGAGATAAGCCACCCATATTTAGCCTGCATTGTATCTGAGCTGGATAAGCAGCTTTTTATGCATGATTATTCTATTGTACTATGTAACCACCTCTATAACGAGGATAAGGTGGCATCTTTTATAGATGAACTAATTGCACTAAACGCCTCCGGCCTTGTGATGGTTGCTACCGAGTTTAACGATATTTCCCATCTTAAAAAGGCTAATGCTAAGCTGAGTGTAATTTGTATAAACACAGCTACACAGGATAACAATCATCTAATGTTTTCGGATTATATTAACTTTTCTGATTGGCAGACAACATTTGATATTACCGAGCATCTAATAGAGCTTGGCCATAGAGATATTGCCTATATGGGTCACAACCCACACTCCCCCCCTACAATGGATAGGTTAAGAGGCTATAAAGATGCCCTGGCAAAACATAACATAGAGATAGTGCCTGAGTATATTGCCGAAAGCAAGACCCCTTTTGTAGGTATAAACAACAGCGATGACGACACTATACCGGTACAAAACAAGCTTGCCGCACGGCTGTTAGATCTGCAGGCCCCACCAACAGCAATTATGGCAATTAACGATTATTATGCGTTAGGTATATATTCAGAAGCTGAAAAGCGTGGCTTGAAAATCGGCGAGGATATTTCGGTTGTAGGTTATGATGATATTGCTCTTGCAACTATCGTATCACCGCAGATGTCTAGCGTTAACTGCAACGTTACCTCCGTATCTTACCTTGCAACTACAACCTTAATCAGCCGAATAAACAACCGAAATGCAAAGATCGAAACCGAAGTTCATAATAAAATTC
Source organism: uncultured Oscillospiraceae bacterium (assembly GCA_964371915.1). Classification (GTDB taxonomy): domain Bacteria; phylum Bacillota; class Clostridia; order Oscillospirales; family Ruminococcaceae; genus CAYJBH01. The sequence continues at coordinate 7,300 of CAYJOX010000020.1, read as the reverse complement.
TAGTCCCGGGATATTTTAAGAAAAGGGCTTCTATAGGGCCGGTTAAAAGATAATATAAAAAAACAAAACTTATACCTACACTAACAAAAGTGTAGGTATAAGTTTTTTTGCTGTATATAAAGTTATGATTTGCTCAGCCGCTCTCTTAACGGGAGTATCTGTGACGGGGTGACAGACAGTTCGTCTACCTCGACCGATACAAAAAACTCGGTCATCTCCTTGTCTGCTGCAAGCTCGCCGCAAACACCTACCCATATCCCCTGTTTATGTGCACTACTGCAGGTCATTGCTATAAGCCTCTTTACTGCCTCGTGATGATCATCACAAAATGATGATATACTCTCATTTTGGCGGTCGGCCGCAAGGGTATACTGGATTAAATCGTTTGTTCCTATACTAAAGAAATCCACCTCTCTTGCTAAAAGATCGCTTATTATTGCCGCAGCAGGGGTTTCTATCATTATTCCTATCGGTAGATATTCATCAATCTTATGCCCCTCGCTTAAAAGCTCTGCTTTAACATCCTTTATCATCTTTTTTGCAGCTTTAATCTCACAAAGGGATGTTATCATCGGCAACATAATATTAATATTCCCATACGCAGATGCTCTGAACAGTGCCCTAAGCTGTGTTTTAAACACCTCCGGCCTTGTAAGGCATATTCTTATTGCTCGCATACCCATTGCCGGATTTTCTTCCTGCGGCAGTTTAAAGTAGCTTGCCTGCTTATCTGCGCCTATATCCAGTGTTCGTATTATTACCGGGCGGCCTTGCATCCCCTCCGCTACCTTACGGTATGCTTTATACTGAGTTTCTTCACTCGGATAGTCATCACTTTCTAGATATAGGAACTCACTTCTGAAAAGGCCTATCCCTTCGGCATCGTTTTTCAGCACAGCATCTATATCATTCGGCGAGCCTATATTTGCATATAGCTTTACAAGTTTTCCGCCCTTTGTTACTGTTTTTTTGCCGCGGTAGGCTTCCAATCTTTTTGCGGTACCCTGTTGGGCATTCTGTCTCTCGGTAAACAAAGCGAGTGTCGCATCATCCGGATCCACATAAAGCTCTCCCGTCTCACCGTCAAGTGCAACAAACTTTCCATCCAGCTCCTGTGTCAGGGTATCTTTAAGGCCGATTATTGCAGGGATACCGAGGGTTCTTGCAAATATCGCTGTATGGGAATTTTTACTTCCATAACAGGTTACAAGGGCAAGTGCCTTATCACGATCAAACTGGGCTGTCTCACTGGGGGTAAAATCTAATCCGGCATATACGCATGGTTCATCCAACTCCTCGGCCGGATTTTGTTTTCCTGTTAGGATTTCAATAACCCTTATCGACACATCCTTAACGTCGGAAGCCCTCTCACGCATATATTCATCCTCCATGTTGGAGAACATCTCTGCAAACTGTTGTGCTGTCTGGCTAACAGCATATTCGGCGCATACCTTTTCGGTATTTATAAATTCCTTTACCGTATCGCAATAATCAATGTCTTCAAGCATCATTTGATGTATTTCGAAAAGCAATGAATTTTGTTCGCCTAGTGTAGTTGCCGTTTTAACGGCCAACTCACCTAGCTGTGCAACCGCAAGAGCCCTGCTGCTTTCGAACCTTTTAATCTCCTTTTCGGTATTATCGGTTTTTTGCAAAGGATAATCTATAACACGTTCCTTTGGAAAATGTAGCCTACCTACCGCGACACCAGGTGATACTCCGATTCCTTTTAACTCTACCATAAAGACTATTCCCTTTCTTAAACATTAAAATGTTGTAAAAGCATATTTTCCGCATCGACATTCCACAAACCATTATGTTTTTTTACAACTTCATCAAGCTTAGCATAAAAGGGATCGGCCTTCCCCAACTCCTCTAAGTCAGAAAGAGCAACAAGCGGCATGTCAAACTGTGTATATCCAAGAATTTTTCCGGCACGTATTTCAGGAAGTGTGGCCGTAGCATCAGCCATTGCCGAAAGACCACAGATATGGCTAACCATTACAGACGGCCTAATCTTTCCTTTCGAGGCAAGCTCGATCGACTCTTTCAGATCATCGGTATTTCCGCCGGTGCTTCCTAATATATGGGTAGAGGTGTAGTGGGTGTTGTATAGGTTAATCTCGGCCTTAAAGTTATTGTCGCTAGGGCCGGCAAAGAAATTCAAGCAACCATCAAACGCCATTAAACTATCTCCAAGCTCTGCTAGCTGTTTAATGGGCGCATACACAAAAACATCATCATAACCTTTGCCCTGCGTAATATCCATTAGCTCGTTATAGGGATCGGCGCAGTTGTTGGGGTTTATATAGTGAAGCTCCACTCCATTTTCTTTAGCAAATTCGGTAGAGATTAGATTTTTGGCGCGCTCTATTCGGCCATCGTCTATATCGGTTACAACTATCCTCTTCGGTCTGTTTCCGGCAACAATCGGATATTCAATTGCACCCAATCCCATCGGGCCACAACCGCCAAGTATTAGCACATTACCGCCTTCTTTTATGCCGGGTGCATGGTCATAGTTCACCTTATTTGTGTGATACATTATATTATATCCGCCTATAATACAGCTCATCGGCTCACCGAGTGATGCATTATAGTAACCCTCTCCATCATAATGCAGTAGGCAACCCAGCTCCATAACCTACTGAGGAATAATTGCATAGGTTGCTGCACCACCGAAAAACTCATAGGAGTAGCCGGGTGATGCTAAGCTCCCCTTATAGTTAAGGGCCGGTTGCAAGGCAAAGCGCTCTCCTGCTTTAAATTCATTCTGCCATTTTTCGCCCACCTCGACTATAGTTCCGGAAAACTCATGCCCAATGATAATTGGGTTCGTTGCAACATTTTTCGGGCAACGTTTATGATTTACGCCCTGCTTTAACAGCTTGTATGTAGACATACACACACTGTCTGATATAATTTTAACCAATATCTCATCCGATTTGATTGCCGGAAGTTCAAACTCCTCTACACGTAGATCATCCGCTCCGTACATTCTTACAGCTCTTGTTTTCATCTTTTTCTCCTGTTATTAAACTACTATAGGTTGCAACTCAACCTGCTTTTTCAGTTCTTCAATCAGTTTTATATCCGGTGGCTTTGTCCCCTCTGTAGTTACCGCACCGGCACTACAGGCAATTGCGAGCACCGCAGTATCTTTAAGCGATAATCCCAGCTGCCTTGCACAGGCTACCGCTGCAACCATTCTATCTCCGGCACCTACCGTAGACGAAACCTCGACATTTACTGCAGGGGCATAATATGCTTCATCTGCGGTAAAGAATGCCGCACCTTTCCCACCCATAGATAATGCCACAAGGTCCGAGCCATTTTTTATAAACTCTTTACAAGCAATATACATTTCTTCATCTGTCATGTTCTGCTTTTTACAATAGCCACTAAGTTCATCATCATTCGGCTTAATGAAGTTAGGCTTTGCCGGCAGAGCATTTCTAAATGCCTCACCATCGGCATCAAATAATATATATGCACCCTTTTGCTTAAGCAACTTTATTAGGTCGTGATAATAGTTTGCCCCTGCACCTGCGTGTGTACTTCCGGACAGAACATATATTGTATCATCAGATAGATATGATAGAAGTTTATCGGTAAGTTGCTTTTCCTCCAGCTGGGTTGCTACCGCCCCGGCCTCGTTAAGTTCGGTAATACCATAGCTATCGTCAAGCACCTTAGTATTTGTTCTGGTGTTATGGTTAATCGTCACAAAATCGTGTTTTATACTCATATCATCAAGCATCGATATAAGCTGCGCCCCACTCGTTCCACCACAAAAACCGGTTGCAATGCACTCTACACCTAGTACCGCTGCCATCTTTGCAACGTTTACACCCTTTCCTCCGGCATCCAACGTAACTGTTTGTATGCGGTTAAGGCCACCAGGTTTAAGTGTGTCTATCCTTACCGTTTTATCTATGGCGGGGTTTAATGTTACGGTAACTATCATTATTATTCTCCGGAAAACATTTTTATTATCTTATCTGTATCTGCCGCTTCTACTAAAGCAATAACATCTTCTTCCTCCTCTAAAACGTCAACGATGTTTTCGAGGATTTCTAGATGCTCTTCGCCAAGAGCAGCTATGCCGATGACCAACTTAACCTCGGTTCCGTTCCAATCAATACCGTCCGGATAGGTGATAACACAAAGGCCGGTTTTATTTATATACTTACCATACTCCTTTTCACCGTGAGGTATGGCAATAAGGTTACCTATTCCGGTTGAAAAGCTTCTATCACGTTTAAGCATTCCCTCGGTATACTCGGCCGAGGTATATCCGGCTTTGCACAGAAGTTCGCCGCACCTTTTTATGGCCTCATCTTTGTGTACGCTTGGTTGATTTAGGATTATCTCTGTCTTGTTAAGCATTTTTTTACCTCATAAATTGTTAATATCTTATCTGTCAAAAATATCTGTATAATTCTCGGCAAGGTGTAAGGAAAAAATTGATTCCAGCTTTGTGTAAACTATAGCTTCATCGCCCGAAACGACTGCATTTAAGAAATCGTCATCCTCTACAAGGGCACTGCTTACAGCACCTATAATTTCTTTAAGTTCTGATGTAGAGTTTTGTGGCACAAGCATTAGAAAACAGCTTTTCGCTTTACTACCCTGTGAGTTTTGAATATATCCCCCGCCAGGGTGTAAAAGCATTATCAATGGCCTTTTCACGCCGCCGGTTGAGCAATGTAAGAGCACTATCTCAAGCTGCTCTATAAGCTGTGAAGACATCTGCTCTCTTGATATAAGGCTGTTACAAATTTTCTCTCCATCTGATGTGTTATCAGAAAATCGGTAGCTAACAAACTCCGAAAGCTCTTCAACCCCCATATCGGATTGTATCTCCACCTTCTTGAAACTTTTAAGTATATGATCGATGCTTTGCAGATAATCTATTATCCGGCTAAGGCTTTCGGAAAAAGATTTTCTGTTGCTTTTTTCACTATCTGAACAACCCTTTGTCGATAGCTCCTCTATTAAACTGCTTATCTCCCCTATTTCGGATTTAGTTAACAGTGGATGTGCAATAACTACAGGTTTATCGGTATCCGGCATAGTGGTTGTTGCAACTAAAAAATCGCTATCTTTCCAGCTGTATGGTTGATTATATTCGCCTACCTCAGCGATAACATCCTTGCCAAACAGTTTCTTTATCTGCCCTGCCATCATATAGGAAACGCCTATTCCACCAAGGCAGATAACCCCTACTCTAAGCCTTCGTTTTATCCTGTTTTCACCTATCTGCATTACCGCCGCACCAAAATGTGTGGCAACACATGATATTTCTTCTTCCGGCACAGCCTTCTCTAGTTCTTCGCTTAGTACGGTGCAGGCAAGCTCTGCATTGCGAAATATATCGGGATATTCTTTTTTTAGCTGGCCACCTAACGGATCTTTAATTCTGTAGCCATTTTCTATCCTAACAACCGCCGACCACAGATGTATGCTTAACCCCCTTATAAACTCTTCATTTGTTTTTAAGGTAGGAGCAAGGCGGCTATCAAAGCGCTCTATCATCTTGTAGGCAATACTCTGTGCACGGCCAAACGTTACACTGTCATCCTCGTAAAATTCGCTACCGGTTTTTGTGCGAGCTGCACGTAGCCCATCTACGATATAATCAAGCTCTTGATCTTCTATCTCTATACTAAAGCAATAGGATAATTCCTGTGCAAGCTTTTTCGCTACCTCTGTATAAAGGGTGTTTTGCTTTTTTAATTCACTTACCCCAAGTGACATCCCGTTCTTTAGCCTTGAAATTTGTACAATCAAACGATAGGATAGAATGGAAAGTGCATCCTTAGTCATCCAATTTAAGAATATAGATTGTTCCGAAACAACCTCTGCCACCCCTTGCACAACACCGGTAGTAATAATATTCTCCGGTATATTTGCTAAGATTGCTGTGTTGTGTGCTTTAAGAAGATAGTTCACGAATGCCGTACGGATGTTCAGCTCGGAACCATTTACAAAAACCCCCATCCCCTTTTTGCGTAACAGCTGAATATTGTAGTTTTTTAGTTCATGCTCTATAACATCCATATCAAGGCTTATGGTGGCCTCGCTCACCTCAAGAACACTTGAAAAATAGTAAAGTTTTTTCCATTGGCTACTATCCAATATAAGCAGGGCAAGTGCGATTCGCCGATTATCCTTATCTGCTGCTAGGCTACTGTGTTGTTTATCTATTAAATCTAATAATCTTTTTGCATCCTGCGCTGAGCCGCTAAGATGCACCCCTTCCCCAACAGTTGTTTCGAGCTTCATATCAAATTTTTTAAGAACTACATCAACATTTTCGAGCTCACGAAATACGGTTCGACGACTTACACCGAGTAGGGGAGCAAGATTTGCCACACTTACAGGCTCACCACACTCCAACAGAATGGTGAAAATCTTGCCCAGCCGCTGTGGTATTGTATACATACTCCCCCTATCTCGATATAACTTTTACTATAGATTATCGGATAAAAACTTTTCTGCTGCTTGTGATGCGGCATCTTCGTCTACACCATCACAGCTTACGGTAATCTCCTCACCCTTTTTTACTGCCATACCCATTACAGCAAATAACTTTTTACCGCTTGCTGATTTCTCCCCTTTTTTAAAGACAATATCACACTCAAAACCTTGCATTAGCTTTACAAGTTCCCCGGCTGGCCTTGCATGGATTCCGTGTTCA
>CAYJOX010000020.1:0-539 GCA_964371915.1 uncultured Oscillospiraceae bacterium | reverse complement strand
GAGGGTTTAACCGTTATCCCCTCAATTCCGTTTGTCTTTAGCTTTTTACGTAGCGTGGTTGCACCCATTGCACTGCTGCCCATGCCTGCATCACATGCAAAAATAATAAACGATAGATCGGCAAGGTTTGATATCTGCCCTGTTGTTTCTGCAACTGCCTCCTCGACCTGTTGTCCTTTAGATTTCGCCTTCATATCCCTAATCTTTTTCTGTGCAGCCTCTATATCGTCCTCGCTATCTGCACTCCTCTTTATTAATACCGCAGCGATAAGAAATGTTACTGCAGCAGATGCCGCAATACCTAGAATATTAGGAATGTGTGCGCCGGCCGGCGTCATTATCATCTGTGCTATTATGCTACCTGGAGATGCTGCGCCTGTTAGGCCACCATCAAGTGTGGAAAAGATAAATGTACCGGTTGCTCCACCTGCTATGAGGGCAAGCAAGGTTATAGGTTTCATAAGTACATAGGGGAAATATAGTTCATGTATTCCGCCAAAGAAATGAATTATCGCTGCACCGGAGGCACTACTTTTTGC
>CAYJOX010000019.1:0-14828 GCA_964371915.1 uncultured Oscillospiraceae bacterium | reverse complement strand
TGCCTCCTGCGCCGAACAAAAGCCTGCATCTATGTACAACTCGGCCAACTTTGCTACCTTATATTTATCCTCTATAGGTGTAATATGATGAGAGCGATTGCCGACAACCGCCGGTAGATAGTTACCGCTATCTGTTCCTACAAGAACCTCTAATCCCGGCAATATTTTTTCCGGTATTCCTCCGACACGGTCGATAAGAATATAGCCGTCGGCATCTATGTTTTTTACGATAAGCCCAAGCTGATCCATATGGCCGAAGATCATAACATTTTTAGCATCACTGCTTTTGCTACGAATTACTGCGGTAATATTACCTATATTATCGGTTAGTATCTCATCGGTATAACGCTCGAACTCTTTGCGAATAAACCTGCCGACATTTATCTCATGTCCCGACATGCCCTCAAGCAGGCAGAGCTTTTCAAGAGTTTTTTTCATCTTTCACCTCGGTAGTAGTTTAATTTTTGTTTACTAGTACAGCCTTTATTACCTTCTGCTTTGGATCTAAAAAGGCTTCTATTGCCTTTTCCGAGTCTGCCATATCGAAGGAGTGTGAGATTAACGGTTTAACATCTATGCTTCCGTTTGCCATCATCTGTATAGCAATTTCACATTCTTTATCAAACCCTGTGCACCCTACCATATTAAGCTCTCGGTGTAGTAGCGGGTATAATTCTATCTCCGCCGTTGGTTTAGCGGCACCAAAGAAGGCAAGTGTGCCCCTTTTACGTGTCATTAACGCTGCCTGGGCATAGGTTCTTCCAATTCCAACAGCCTCCAATGTCACATCGGTTCCTATTCCACCGCATAGCTCCCGCACCTTTTCTACAGGGTCACACTCTTTCGAGTTAATAACCTCATCGGCGCCAAATGTTTTTGCAAGCTCTAGGTGGTGGTCTTCTATGTCTATAGCTATTACTCTGCCGGCACCGGCAAGCTTTGCCATCTTAACCATGCAAAGCCCTATTGTGCCTGCACCCATTACCGCTACATTGTCACCAAGTGATACACCTGCGCGATTAACAACATGTATTGCGTTTGCAACCGGCTCTACCATAGCTCCCTCATCGAAAGAAAGGCTATCCGGTAGTGAATAGAGATGCGAGGCCGGAACCTTAACAAAATCTGCCATTGCACCCTGCACAAATCCACGCAGAGCAGAACCGATGATCTTTGCCTTCTCGCATACATTATACCAACCATGTGCACAGGCGTAACAGTTGTTACACCTAAACTGTGGGTTTACAACCACACGCTCACCTATACTCCAGTCGTGTATATTTTCCCCTGTTAAGGAGATAATCCCAGCAGCTTCATGGCCCATTATGAGGCCATCCACCCTGCCTTTAGAGTTTTCATCCAAAAAGCCATGTACATCCGAGCCGCAAAGCCCGTTAGACTTAACCTTTATCAGCACCTCATCCGGCTCTAATCTGGGGATATCCATCTGCTCGGCACACAACCTTCTTGGGTTGTTTCGCAGAACAATTGCATTCATACTGCCCATCTCTACCTCTCTACAACATCCATCTTCTTAAGCTCATCAATAAACTCTTTCATGTCCTCGGTTGGGGTGCTTGAGGATATCAGTGGCTCGCCTACTACTATTACAGCTGCTCCGTACTCAACAGCTTTTTTTGCTTCTTCGATATCATAAACTGCAAAAGAAAGTGGTGCCTTTGTTACTGCAGCAATCTCTTTTAGGGCCTGTAATGGGGATGCATTGGGGTTTTCTCTTTTTTGGTCAACTCCAAAATGCACCATTATATAATCTGCACCCATCTTTTCGTATTTTATAGCCTCGTTTACAATATCCTTTACGTTAAAAAGATCCACCGTAATGTCAACGCCCTGCTTCTTTCCTTCCTCAATTGTTTCTTTAACAGTTATATCTGGGGCAAGAGCAGTAACAGTTACATTCTTTGCGCCGCGCTCTTTTGCGGCTGTAACATAACGCTTTGCACCGGCTATAACCATGAAATCTACAAGAATATATTCGTTTGGAAAACGGCTACTAACATAATCTATGGCATGAACTCCCTCAAATTTATTTAAAGGGTTACCTATCTCTAGCCAGTCGGCACCGGCCTTTACCGCACAATCGGCAAGGAATGCCGCCCTTTCGTTTTCGACACAGTCTATAGCTATCTGTACAATCGGCTTCATAAAAACTCCTTATCTTATCGAGTTAACCTTATCCATAAAACGTTTTACACGTTCTGGGTCGACCCCATTTTCAAACTTTCCATCGACCTTAAATGTTGTGCCTACAACAGCACCATCAGCTATTGATAACTGCTCTTCAACGTTTTCAAGGCGAACACCGGTGTTTGCAAACACTACCGTTGATGGTACTACATCCTTAACCTTGCGAAGCAGCTGGCTGTCGGTGCTGGCACCGGCTGTTATACCGCTTACACAAAGTGCATCCGGCTTACAGTTGAAAACTGTTGTCTTAGCAACCTGCTCAAGGTCACGATCGGCAAGATATTTTGCAGCTTCCGGCACGATATTAAACAGGCACTTTACATCCTGTGCACCGATAGAATTTTTATGGCGAATTGTTTCACCGCAGTTTGTGTCCCATGTGCCAAAATCTGATGCATAAACACCGGTAAATATCTCACGCACAAACTTTGCGCCGGTCGCCTTTGCAAGATCAAGAGATTTTTTTGCATCCCATAATACATTAACGCCGTAAGGTATTTTAATCTCACTTTTTAAGCGGCCTATAACCATCGCCATTGCTGCTACAGTCTCTACCTTTACATCTGTTAGATAGGGGAGGCTAAACTCGTTGGAAAACATAACAGCATCAACGCCACCATCCTGTAAGCCGAGTAGATCCTTTCTAGCCATCTCGTAAACCCATTCCATGCCTTTATCATCATCGTAAAATGGGTCGCCCGGCATAGCCTGCATATGACACATTGCAATTACAACCTTATCTTTACCTATAACCTCTTTTAACCAGCTCATAAAACTACTCCTTTAATTACCTTAAATTTATATAGCTACCGAAAATCTGCCTTTACATATTTCGGTTGCATCGTTTAGGGCTATTGCGATTCCGCTCTCACTCGGCGGTGGGATAATCATATCTGCCTTTTCGATAACCTCCTGGCTCGCTGTCTGCGGAACATAAAACTTTCTAGCAAGGGGTTTCATCGTTACATCTGTTGTTCCGTCTCCTGCAACAAATTTGTGATAGGACCGGTAATCGAGCAGCTCACAAAGTATAGAAAGGGCTCTGCCCTTGTTTGCACAGTATCCCGTTATCTCGTAAAAGTGGCGGCTTGCTGCCTCACACTCAAACTCATCCGGGTTTAGATACTGCCTTTTAATTCTCTCAAGAGCACTCGAATCCTCGTGAGTTAACAAAACCTTAATAATATCATTTTTTACATCGCTCAGATTCCCAAGTGGCGCTAATCTATCCTGAGTTACACCCCGTGAAAGTAGTGTTTCGTTCTGTCTTAGGCTTAACGAATACCTTTCGGTATAGACGTTAATACTAAGCCCTTCTTCCTTCTCTAGCAGCTCTCTTAGCACATTGTTTATGCAGTTATCTAATGGCTGAACAAATAGCACCTTATCCTTTAGAAAATCATAAACCATTGCGCCGCCGTATAAAATACAGGGTAATTTCACCGATAGAACATTTGCAATTTCGGAAGCAGATTCAATCCCCCTACCTGTGCAAAGTGTAAACTCGCCTACCTCTTTAAATTCATCCAATGCCTTAAAAACCTTATAGGTAAGGCCTGTTTCACCCTTTACGAGTGTTCCGTCAATATCGCTAATAAAGATAGCCGCCTTCGTATCCATAATATCTCTCCTGCTGTTGCAGTTTACAAAAACGGTGCCAATCTAAACGCTAATAGTATTGGCACCGTTTTGCGTTGTTAGATTGTGCCATCCCATGTAGAGACCTTTGCTATTGCCTTTTCTTCCTCGTTGAACCATTTCGTGGTTACAACCTTTGTTTCGGTAAAGAAGCGGAACGAATCCTTGCCAAGGCAGTGTAAATCCCCAAAGAAACTATGTTTGTGTCCGGAGAATGGGAAGAATCCAACCGGAACAGGTATGCCAACGTTTATGCCAACCATGCCGCCATCTGTTCTAAGGGCAAACTCGCGTGAGTAGTAACCACTTTCGGTATATATCACAGAACCGTTGGCAAAGGGGTTGCGATTCATTAACTCAAGGCCTTCCTCGAATGTTTTTACTCTTTTGATGCACAGAACCGGACCAAATACCTCCTGGCTACCTATTGTCATCTCCTCGGTCACATTATCAAGGATAGTTGGACCCACATAGAAGCCATCTTCATAGCCCTCTACCGTACAATCTCTGCCGTCTAGAACTAATGTTGCCCCCTCTTTGATTCCTTTGTCTATCCAATCCAGCACAAACTGTTTATGACCGGCATTTACAAGTGGACCCATTCCGGTACTCTCAAGATAGGCCGGCCCCACCTTAAGTGCGGATGCGCGTGCCTTAAGTTCAGCTACAAGGCTATCGGCTATCTCATCCTGTGCTACTACTACAGGCAGTGCCATGCAACGCTCTCCGGCACAGCCGAAAGCCGAGTTGATAATACCGGCAGCCGTACGTACAACCGGTGCATCGTTAAGCACTAGCGCATGGTTTTTGGCTTCACATAAAGCCTGTACTCTTTTACCGTGCGCCGCAGCGGTGGAGTATACATGCAAGCCAACCTTTGTTGAACCTACAAAGGATATGCCTTTAATCTCTGGATCTGTTAAAAATCTTTCGGCCTCGTTACGAGAACAGGTAACTATATTAAGAACACCATCCGGTAAACCTGCCTCTTTATATATTTCTGCCATTCTAAATGCTGTCTGCGGTGTAAAGGAGGATACCTTAAGTATCATGGTATTACCACATGCAAGACACACAGGAACCATCCATCCCATCGGAATCATTGCAGGAAAGTTAAAGGGCACTATTCCGGCAAATACGCCAAGCGGCTCATGATATAGTACAGTATCAAAGCCTGTGGAGGTGTTCATCAGGCTTTGGCCCATCATCTGTGCCGGTGCACTTATAGCAAGCTCGGTGCCTTCCTTTGCCTTTAAAACATCGCCCTTTGCTTCTTCTAGTATCTTGCCATTTTCGGTCGCAACAAGCACTGTTAACTCTGATAGGTTTTCCATAATAAGGTCACGCACCTTGTAAAGGATCTGTACTCTTTTCATAACAGGGGTTGCCGACCATGATGGATATGCATTTTTAGCGGCTGTTATAGCCATGTCAATCTCATCGTTGGTGCAACACGGTACCTTTGCAATAACCTCACCGGTGCTGGGGTTAAATGCATCCTGAAACCTGTCTGTTTTTGATTCTACGAATTTGCCACCAATAAACGGATTTAATACCTTCATAACTCTATACCTCTCTTGTGATTTTATGACTATAGTTTACTATAAAAAAACAACAAATGAGTGCATTATTTTTTAATTGATAGTGGACATTTTTTGTGTGCTAAATATACAACATAGCCATTGTAAATATAGTAAGTTTACCGTAAACAACACACCTCTCAACATCCATGTTCTAGACCTGAAAGGTGTGTTATATTATTCTTTTAAATAAGAGCCCCGCTAACTTTTATTGAAATAAATACAAATCCGAAATAATTGGGTGTGCGGCCTATGGCTGTAGCTGCTCATCGTGCAGAAAAGGCATAGTAACCTAGAGTATCGCTTCTATCGTAGTTGTTATTTACTTTAAAGTTTTTATCAAGGCTTTAATAGTCCTTCCCTGCCTTTTGTTATCATGGATAGGTGCTCAAATCTAATAATCTACTTTCTGAATTTTGTTTAGCATTACTATTGAAAGGGCGAATATAATTATCAACATAATAAATGATAGCGCCGAGCTGTAGCCGATATGCCAGAATGTAAACCCTTGGAAATATGCAAATAGGTTAAGTGTCTCGGTTGCATCTCCTGGGCCACCGCCGGTCATTGCCATAATGGAATCGAAACGGCGAATAGCATCCATCACACGGAACAGGAGTGCAAGCAACATCATAGGCTTAACTAAAGGCAGGGTAATTGCGAAAAATTGTTGGACATGATTTGCACCGTCAATTGTAGATGCCTCGTAATAATCCTTGCTTATGGCCTGTATGCCTGCAAGTAGTATTATTGTTACAAACGGGGTGGACATCCAGATATCGGTGACTATAATTGTCCAAAGTGCAGTACTGTTACTGCCAAGCCAGTTGACGCTTTCTACTCCAAAAATCGATAAAAAGTAGTTAATCATTCCAAGATCGGTGTTAAATAACATTCTCCACATAATACCGGAGACAATAGGTGTTATCATCATAGGAATTATATAGATAGCACGTGCGATCTTAACACCCTTAAATTCTCGTGCCAGAAGTAGTGCGATTATCATTCCACAGGTCATCTGGCCAATAACTGTGCCGCCAACCTGTAAGAGCGAAATCCAGACAGAATGCCAGAACGCATCATCGCTAAATGCTCTTATAAAGTTGTCAAGCCCAACAAAGGATGCTTCTGCTGATGATAGTAATGAATAATCAAATAGTGATATACCAACTGAGAAAACGAGTGGTACGATAGTAAGCAAGAACAGCAGGAAGAAAGAAGGAGCCATTAAAAGAAAATTCTCGATTCTATCCCTTTTTAGATAGCTGCTTTTATGCTGCACACTCTTTTTTTCAGGCGACATATTTTTTACAGTAGTGGTAGTGGGTATAGCCTTTGTCATTTCTTTTTCCTCCCTCAACTAACAGCGGTTGATTTTTTTCCTATCGACAGGGTGCGATTTTGCAACCCCGCCGATAGAAAGGATAAGCTTTTACGTTTACTCTGTAATTGTGCCTTCGCGTATAAGAATCTCTTTGTATGCTTCGTTGGTGTTAACCATTGCTTCTTCTGCGGTGATAAGACCTGATGCAACGTCACTTATTGCAACTGCAAGCTCTGCGCGTAGCTCGGCAGTGGAAGCGTATATCGGGAAGTAGATTGGCACTGCAGATGCAAGGCCATCGTTAAGTGCTGTTGCAAGCTCTTCGTTTAGATACATTCCAATGTCTTCATGTGTAAGCACATCTGCCCTTGCAGGTGAAACCTGTATGCCGGATGTTGTCTGTCCCCATGTTACATCAAAACCGGTTAGGAATCTTTATCCTGGCTATTGGCAGCCATCATAACTGTCCATGGAGCGCCGATTGTTCTACCTTCATCCAGTGTTAAGAACCCTACATCGTCTACTACTGCCGATAGCTCTGGGTCTAGCACGTTGTTAGCAAGTGCCATAGTGTCTATCCACATTGCAGCCTTACCTTGCTGGAAGGCTAACATTGCATCTTCAAATCCGTAGTTGTTAATGCCTTCCGGTGCATATTGGTGGAACTCAGCAAAGTATTCGGTTGCCTGAATTGCTTCGGGGCGATCTAACACTAGTAGGTCTGGTGAATCGGGAACGTCGTACCAGTCACCACCCTGTGAGAACCAAAGCATAACCCATAGGAATGTGTTCTGGTTTTGCTCTCTTGTTGCACGGAATACAACACCATATTTATCGTTTGCAGGATCGTTAACCATCTCTGCTGCCTCTAAAACCTCGGCAAGAGTGCTAGGTGGAGTGTTGGGGTCCCAACCTGCGTCCTCTAACATTGCCTTATTATAGTATAAAATGTTAGTTGCAAGCTGGTAACATACAGCGTAACGGTTATCATCAATATTAACTAGATCAAGCATACCGTCAGAAAGACCATTCATCCATTCAGCATCAGTCTTTTCAGGATCATCTATGTATGCATTCAGCGGCTCTGCCCAGCCCGGATCAAGTATCTGTCCCCACATGCTGTTTGAAGAGAGGAACACATCATAGGTAGCCTCGGTGCCGGAAAGGCTAAGTAGTAGCTTCTGTAGATAGCCTGCCTCTGCAACGGTTTCTACATTAACCTTTATGCCGGTTTCCTCTTCAAATGCCGGTAGATAGTTTATAAGATCTTCGGTGTGTGGACCGCCTGGTAGGCCAAGGTTTATCTCCTTGTCGCCGTCCATCGCTGCATCTTCGGCAGCATCGGACGTAGTGTTTGCGTCTGGCGCTGTAGTGTCAGCACCCGAGCTATCGGAACATGCTGCGAGAATACTAACTAATAATGTAATTGCCAAACATAAACTCAATAATCTTTTTTTCATAAAATACCCTCCATTTTTTATTTATACTGCCGTTCAACTGGGCAGTAATAACATGTATTATCCTTTAACTGCGCCACTTGTTAAACCGCTTACAAGACTTTTTTGGCTTACTACTGTAAATATAAGTATAGGTAGTACTACCATAACAGCCGCCGCGGCCAGTGCGCCCCAGTTAGTGCCCGAAGCACTCATAAAGTTTTGAACAATCAGTGGAACTGTACGTGCATTGAGGCCTGTCATAATTAATGCATAGAAATATTCGTTCCAACTTAACATGAAAGAAAACATTGCACAGGTTGCTATGCCGGGTTTGATTATCGGAATAACTACCTTTAACAACGACCCGGTTTTTGAACATCCGTCGATCATTGCTGCCTCTTCAATCTCCTCAGGCACACCCTTTACGAACCCCATAATTAACCACGTCACAAACGGGAGGATAGAGGTTAGATATAATAGACTTAATGAAACATGTTGATCTAACAACCCCAGTTCGCGGTAAACTACATAGAACGGAAGAATAATTCCCATTGGCGGTATCATTCTAGAAAGAATAATCCATAGCCCCATTATTCTGCCACCCTTTGTTTTGTTTCTTGCAAGGGAATAGCCGGAGGTTACACCAAACGCAATAGCGATAACAGTTGTTATTATTGCTACAATGAAGCTGTTTAGATAGCTTTCGATAAACCCATCTGTAGTCAATACCTGCACATAGCTTTCTATGTTCGGAGTAAAAATCCATTTTGGTGGTAGAGCAAACGCATCGAGTTTTGATTTCATCGAGGTTGATACCAGCCAGTACAGTGGGAACAGGGATCCAGCAACGAGTAACAGCGTAACTACATTTAACGTTGTTCCAACTGCTTTGCCTTTAAACTTTTTCACCTTTCTCTCCTTTCTCTTTTTGCTATGACCATAGTTTACTACATGAAAGATAAAAATGAGTGCACTATTTTTTAATTAGTAGTGGATTTTTTTTGTACGCTATAACAGTCCGCCATAAAGGTGCATATTGCACAACCGAACTGCAAAAAACACAAAAAAAAGTGCGTTTTTGTAAAAACCCACTGTTTTTTATTGTAAAAGTTATTTATTTGTGTATAATGTAATATATGATTTCATATTCTTTAATCTGTATTACTATAACCAATTTTAAGCTCTATCAACGTTCCACTACCGGGTGATTTAACAGTAAGTGAAGCATTATCCTGGTAATAGATTTTAAGTCTTTCCTTTATGTTGCGAATGCCAAAGTTGCTTCCGTTGCTGATTCTTTCTTTGTTTTGGGTGATAATCTCGTTATTGTTTATACTAGCAACAACATTCTGAGGAATACCTACACCATCATCTAATATATTTATTGTAAGGATATTTTGCTGTAGGTTGGCTGTTATAGTTATTTTGCCACCCGGTTCATCTTTTTCCATAATGCCATGGATTATGGCATTTTCTACAAGGGGTTGCAATGTAAGTTTTACTATCTCTTTATCGGTAAAGTCTCCCTGCGTTATTATCTCAAAATCAAGCTGGTCCTCATACCGTATCTGTTGTAACCTAAGATATGTCTGTGTATGTTCAAGCTCTTCCTTTATGGTTATGACCTCCCTCCCCTTGGCTAGGGTAAGCCGATAAAATTTTGACAAAAGTTGAACCATGTCTACGATATCATCAGCCTTATGCTTTCTTGCCATCCAGTTGATGCTATCAAGAGAATTATATAAAAAATGTGAATCAATCTGAGCGTGCAATAGTGATAGTGTAGCATTTTTATGTGCTAACTCCTCCTCCAATATTCGCTCAGAAAGAGTTTTGTTATTATCATGTAAGGTTTTATGCACTAAAAGCACCTGCCTAAGTTCCTCTCGGAACTCCCCATCCTCGCCGTCTATATCTCCGCCAACCTCAGCGGTAGCTATTCTATCAAAAATTCTTTTAACCCTATTGTTAAGCGATTTTGATACAATTATATCAATTAAAATTATAACTACTAGCAGGCCGATTATAAGTATAAAGATTACTTCTAGCGCTATATCCTCACTGGTAAAAATGCTCACAGGCGGATCAAGTGCAACCACTGTCCAACCGTTGGCTACTACACTATATTTACTTATGGAGTATTTTTTATCGTCATCCAGTGATAGTTCATCTAATGTCTCTAGTTCTTCTATATCCACATCATAGGCTTCGTTAAATTTCTTGTTGATATCCGTTTGGTTTGTAGTAGATATTATATTATTATCATTATCAAGTAGCATAATCGTAGAGCCTGTGGAGGCACTATAGCTTTCCAGAAGCCCTCTTATGTCAGCCTCACTTACATAAACACTTACAGCCCCTCCGAGATAGCCAAAATCGTCATAGTCAATTAGGTTTCTCACCCCACCTATGTAGCTGCCGTTACTTTCTGGCAAAAGCTCTTCCAGTTCAAATAAGCCTGTCCAGTAGATATCGGTTGTGGTAAGCTGTTCCTGCATTATACCGGTTTCCCCAAACCTATCCATCCCGGAAAATCTATGGTTCTGCCCTAAGTAGATTGGTTCATTTTCGTAATAAACGGTTGAATATATAGGTATATTATTATAAAAGTGTCCATTCATAAGGCGTTGCAGATAGTTATAGTACTGCAGCTGAACCTCTAGCGACAGTTCGCCAGCCGAGGGTGTTGCCGAGGCGAGAAGGGTCGAATCGAGGACAAGTGTTTCAGATATCCCCTCCATATGCATCGCAAGCTCATTGAGGCTTGCACCGAGATATTCAACCCCTTGTATGGTAATATTATGATTATAACTCTGAGCCTGCTCGGTAACCGAGAATAGATATATTACAACAAATGCAAGTAGAATTGATGCATTTACCGCAAAAATTGTTACAAGCAGTTTTGTACGAAAGCTAAGCGATGTAAAAAATTTTTTAATGCTGTTATTTTTTTTCAAAAGCAACCCCCAGAAGTGTGTGTTTTCCTTGTAGGAGAGAAAGGAGCAAACTATGTTGAGTGTGATGATAGTTGATGACGAAAAGCGTACGATTGATGGAATAATAGAAAGCATAGATTGGGAAAAGTATGACGTAGAGAATATTAAGTGGGCTCAAAACGGCAAGCATGCTTTAACTATGTTTGAAAACAGCCCTACGGACATCGTAATCACCGATATAAATATGCCACGTATGAATGGGATAGATCTTGCACAGCATCTGCGGGAAAGCAACCCACAGACGAAGGTGATTTTTGTCACCGGATATTCTGATATTAACTATATACGCTCTGCCTTCAGGTACGAGGCGGTAGACTATATTATGAAACCTATAAATGTGCACGAACTTAATGCCGCTATAGAAAAAAGCATTGAAAGCGTTAAGCAGGATGCCAAAAAGAAAAATTATCTAAACGAGATAGAACGCAAACTAAATATAAGTCTTCCTCTGTTGCAGGATAAATTTTTTAAGCGGCTAATCACTAAAAGTGCCAACGACATACCTCGGTTGGTAAGCGATATAGAGCAGCTACAGCTACAGCTGCCTCTCGATGGCCATTATGTTGCAATGGTATTGTTGGTTAACAACTTTAAATTTCAGGATAGATGGAATAACACTTCTCTATTTTCGACCGCCATTATAAACATAACCGAGGAGCTTTTATCAAAGGATAGCAGAGGATACTGTTTTGAAAACGGTGATGATGAGTTTGTATGTATTTTACCACTGGATTCAAAAGAAATCAACACAAAAAACTTAAATGAAACTTCAAAGCATCTACAAAACATCTGTAACGAGGTGAGTTCTCACCTTGAAAATGTACTGGGTGTGGCGCTTTCAATAGGGGTAGGCAGTGTAGCGGATAATCTAACACAGGTTGCAACCAGTTTTGTTAAGGCAAAACAAGCACTTAGCCGTAGGTTTTTCTGCCCTAAAAGCCAAATAATGTTTGATCAAAGTAACGCAATCAGCTGTGAGCCTGCCTATGTAAGTGTAGATTTCAATCAGTATCAAAGAATTTATGATCTTACTATGCAGGAGGATACCCTACAGGTAATATCAATAATCAACAGTTTATTTGAGAACATAAACTCTGCTGAAAGCCCACATGAAAGCCAGGTGGTGATTATCTGCCACCAGATAATATCGGCAATTAATAGCGCACTTTTAGAGGGTGCTAATGTAAACCTCGAGCATCAAGAAAAATTAACAGCCATATATGAGGTTCTACAGGGCTGCACTACAATTAGCGAGATGGAGGAGGAGCTACTTGCATACGTAAGGTTGAATGTAGGTAGTAACATTGATAAAACCCCGACAGAACAGGATGATATTATAACTAATGTAAAAAAATATATAGAGAATAATTATACCGAGGCAATCTCTTTACAGGTTCTTGCGGGTGAGGTTTTTATCTGTCAATCCTATCTCTGCCTTTTGTTCAAGCAAAAAACAGGAACAACATTAACAAACTATATAGCACATCTGCGTGTCGATAAGGCTAAAAAGATGCTGCAAAACACAGATAAAAAACTAATAGATATATGCTTTGATGTAGGTTTTAACGATAGTAAATATTTTAGCAGAATATTTAAAAAATATACCGGCTATACACCGAGTGAATATCGTCAAATACAGTAAGGATAACCGCTTTGTTGTTCGTCGCCAAAAGAAGTGCGGGGAATTTATCTTTTCTATCCTCTAGGCCATCTTGTGAGATTATTTTAATGTCACAAGATGGCTTATTAATATTTGTGTCGTAAGTTCATTGTTTTTCCCTTAATAACAAAGGCTTATCGACTTATTTTTATATTCCTTCTTGCCTATAGCCTCTACCAGAAAATAAGCAACATCTGCCCTATTGATATTTTTTCCGCCCTTGGGCACAGAGTTATCGGAGGTTCTGAAGTTTTTTGTCATCTCACCGTCAACTAACGATAAAGGCCTTAATATCAAATAATCCAGCCCACTGTTAATAATACACTCGGCCGCAATTTTATGGTCGGCAATGGCATTTTTAAAGAATAATTTTACAAACAGTTTTGCGACAACACCCGGCATTTCATCATGAATACCGGCAGAGCTTATATGAAATATTTCTTTGACTCCCGCCTCTTTTATTGCAGCTACTATTATTTTCATCATATCTGACAAAAGGGTAGACTTGTTATTTGCATCTCCCCCAAGGCAGGAAATTGCAAGCTCTGCACCTTTTGATACATCTATAACATATCTCTTATCAAACCGGTTAACAGTTTTTACTGTAAGATTCTCATGTGATATTGTTAGTTTACTTGAATCTCTCACAACCGCTGTAACCTCATGCCCTGCTTTTAAAGCTAACTCTAAAACAATAATTCCGGTTTTTCCTGTCGCGCCAAACAATACTATTTTCATGTTTACTCCTGATCATTTATGCCTTCTAACATAGTTATTATACTACCTATAAATTGCTTTAATATTTTTTTAAAGTATTCTTTATCAATATCGCTACTGCATTTTAAACTGACCGCCTCCTGTATTCCGGCAAAAATAGCTTTTGCCATCATACGGGACATAATTTTTGCACCCTGTTCGTCCTTTGCGTAGCCAGCTGAAATGTAAGGGATAATGTTCATAAACAGCAATACAAGATTATCGTAATAACTGCGGTTAATCTGCTCATCGTTTACTATTATATACATCTCGGTGGGAAAGGCACTTTGTATTTCTGCCAAATTATCCGCCCATGCCGATAGATAATCAGTAGCTATGTCTATCTCTTTAAACATAGCATCGGACAAGAGAAGTTCGCTATCTTTGTTTATAGCATCCAATATCGGCAACAAAACAGCATCAACAATTTCCTGTTTGTTTTTGTAATACCTATATACATTACCAACAGTAGTGTTTGCATTTACTGCAATAACTCTCATAGAGGAACCGGAAATTCCGTTTTTTTGAAATTCTCTTTTTGCAGATTCCAGTATCTTCTTTCTTTGTGCATCCTTTAAAACCTGTGGCATAGTATCACCTGTTTTACTTCATCAATAAAAAACATTCGTTCGCTATTAACATTATACTATAAAAGCCATTTTGTCAACCGCTTATTCTTTAAAGAATATCCTTCATCAACCTTTTTACTTTAACGTTAAACTAGATAAATGATTGTGTGTTTATTCATTTTGCACATATTCTGAGTTTTTTTCTGTAAATATGGTAAATTTTTTTATAATTTATTGACAAACATGGGATAAAGTGCTATTATTTTACTACAACGTTAAAGTAATTAACAAGGGCTTGCATTATTGACTTCCATATACAAACTATGATATTATTAATTATTATAATCTTTAACGGTAAAGTATGGAGGAGTTATGGTAACCATAAAGGAGATTGCTTCGGCGTGTGGGATTTCGGCTACCGCTGTCAGCAAGGCGCTACGGGATGAAAGGGATATTTCAAAATCAACAATAGAGCTTGTTAAAAAAACCGCAAGGGAGCTCGGTTATGTGAAAAACCCTGCCGCTGTACGACTGAAAACAAATCGCTCTTACAATTTCGGTATACTACTGGAAGATGGGTTGCACTCAGGACTTACCCATGAGTTTTTCGCCTCTATACTCAACAGTTTTATAAACGAGGCAAGAGAGTTTGGGTATA
>CAYJOX010000018.1:0-14853 GCA_964371915.1 uncultured Oscillospiraceae bacterium | reverse complement strand
GTTCGTAGTAACAAGATACCACCACAGGAGCTTGGGGAGGATCTACTCGCCATCGTACGTGCCGGTGCCGGCTACAACAACGTACCGGTAGATGCATGTACCGAGAAGGGCATAGTTGCCTTTAACACACCCGGTGCAAATGCAAATGCGGTTAAGGAGCTTACCATAGCGGCCCTTATTGCCGGTTGCCGTAACCTTAGTGAGGGCGTAATCTGGGCTAAAAGCCTAAAGGGTAAGGGTGAGGATGTCCCCGCACTTGTAGAAAAAGGCAAAAGCCAGTTTGTAGGGCCGGAGATCGGCGGCAAGAAGCTTGGTGTTATCGGCCTTGGCGCCATAGGTGTAATGGTTGCGAATGCCGCCGTACATCTTGGTATGGAGGTTTATGGATACGATCCATTTATATCTATACAGGCCGCATGGAACCTATCTCGTAGTGTTAAGCCGGTTGTAAATATGGCGGACATTGTGAGTGAGTGTGATTTTCTAACCCTACACCTGCCGGTAAATAAGGATACCAAGGGTTTTATAAATAAAGCACTGCTGGACAAGATGAAGGAAGGGGCACGAATAGTTAACCTTGCACGTGGCGACCTTGCGATAAACGAGGATATTATTGCCGCACTATCATCGGGCCAGCTTGGTGGTTATATAACCGATTTTCCGACAGACGATTTAATAGATGTACCGGGTGTGCTTGCGATACCTCACCTTGGCGCCTCCACACCGGAGAGTGAGGAAAATTGTGCATATATGGCGGTTAAACAGCTAAAGGCATATCTAAACAGCGGCGAGATACAAAACAGTGTAAACATGCCAACAGTAACGTTGGATTCCTTTGATGGAACAAGAATATGTATATTTAACAAGAACCAGACCGGAATGTTATCGGCAATAACCGGCTATGCAAGCGAGGTTGGAATTAATATCGATAACCTTGTTAACCGTAGCCGCGGTAATATTGCTTACACCGTACTGGATGTATCTGGTAAGGTAGCGGATGATGTTATTAAACATATCTCATCCATCGAGGGAGTAATAAGAACAAGGGTACTATATAACGGCTAAGAGGAAATACTATGCCGCAACCGGCCTTTAAAAATATATCATATACAAGCCAGGGCAGACTACCGGTAACGGCGGTCGGCTTTGGCTTTGATACAATTTTAGATGTAAAGAATAAAGCGGTAAGCCCTCACTACCTTTGCCTTGACGGAGAGTGGGATTTTAAATTTTACAGCTCGTTAGATGTTCTTCCGGAAGGGATAGAGCTTTTAAAAGATTTCGGTAAGGAAAAAATTACGGTGCCGTCTGACTGGCAAACCTCTTATAGTAAGCACAACTGGATGTCGGATGAATTTAACCCGCAAAGCGAAAATGCTATTGCCCTTATGGATAGCATAAACGAGGTAGGTGTCTATCACCGCACCATAGATATAACTACCACTATGCTGGAGAGGGAGTTGTATCTACAGCTTAACGGGGTTGGTTCAGTTGCCGAGGTGTACCTTAACGGTTGCTATATAGGTTTTTGCCAATCTTCATATGATGGGCATAGATTTTGTATTGCAGAGTTTGCAACACTTGGTGAAAACCATCTAACTATAATTGTTCACCGTTACAGCTATGCAAGCTGGATTGAGGATAGAGAAGGGTTTCGTTTATCGGGCATTTTCAGGAGTGTTTGGCTGTGTGGTGAGCCGATATTTGCCATAGATGACGTTGTGCTTACCACCGAGCTTTCTAGGGATGACAACGGTGCAACCTTAAATGTTGAAACAGACATAAGAATCAACGCAAAGCGGGAGCAGATAGAGCTTTGGTGTATATTATATGATAGTAATAAGGTTGTTGTATCAAGGGCGCAGGAGATAATATTTAGTGTTGCGCCTGCCCTGCAGCCGGTTAAAATTGATCTTAGTATCAAGATGGACAATCCGCTACTCTGGAGTGATGAGGTTCCAAATCTATACCATGTTGTACTGTTTTTACAGGATAATCTCGGAAATATTTTAGATATGAGGCGCACCGAGTTCGGATTTAGGCAGATAGAGTCGATCGATGGCGTTGTTAATTTAAACGGAAATCCTTTAAAGTTGTATGGTACAAGGTATGAGGAATGGCATCCGGATTATGGGCGCACACTACCACCGGAGCAGCTTTTAAAGGATATGCACCTTATTAAACGTTGCAACCTAAATACAATATATCTCGATCAACCTGCAAGCGATAGTCTGTATGAGATATGCAATAGAATAGGGCTTTACGTAATAAGTAATGTAGCGGCAAACCTTGAAGGAATACGCCGAAATACAGATGACTTTATTCCCTTTGCCACCGAAAGGGCGCAGAGTATGGTTAAAAGGTTACGATGCCACCCCTCTGTTATATGTTGGGGTGTTGGCAGGAATTCGGGCAAGGTTGCAAAACAGCTTATAGACATATATGAATCGCTGGATA
Organism: uncultured Oscillospiraceae bacterium; assembly: GCA_964371915.1. Classification (GTDB taxonomy): domain Bacteria; phylum Bacillota; class Clostridia; order Oscillospirales; family Ruminococcaceae; genus CAYJBH01. Next base: position 12,396 of record CAYJOX010000018.1, on the reverse strand, counting down.
ATAGTAGGCTTATAGAACAGCTAGAATACCAAACACTCAACGGCGGTAATATAGATACCCTTACAAAAGCCTGCAAGAGAAAGCTCGGGCAGGAAAAACCTATAATAGCAAAAGGTCTTGCAGATGTTCAGGGGAATTCCCTTGGAGGGTTTACAGAGTATACAGAGCTTTTGCGTAGCAATGAGCAGATGTTAGGCGGGATAATAGCAAACTTTATAATTACAGCGGCATGGAATGGGCATGATTTTTATATTAAAAACCCAGAGGGTGTATTACAGCCCGATCGAACCACAAACCCGACTGCATTCGAACTTAAACATTGCTTTTCCCCTATTGCTCTAAGCCTAGATAAGGATTTCGTAACGATTACAAACCTACACCACACAAAAAGCCTTGAAAACCACTATATCGTGTGGGAACTTAGGCTAGATGGGCTAACAAGAGAGACCGATATTATTGATTTTCCGACAATCAAGCCGGGGGATAGTAGGGTAATATCTATTCCATACCCTTTAATTAATACCGATAAGGCGGTAGATTTAATTGTAAGTATCTGTGATAACACAAGGCTGGAATGGTCAGATCCGGAAAGGGTAATATGTAGCTGTCATCACAAGATAAAGGAACGTATCGAAAAATCAAACAACAACTTCCTGCAGCTGTTTGAGGAGCAGGAGGTATACAGCTTTAACCATGCCGATTGTAGATATGTTATCGATAAACAAACGGGGTTACTTGTATCGGCTACCGAGAATAATTTTGAATTTTTAACCAGCCCACTACGCCCTCAAATTGCCAGAGCATGTAGAGAGGAAGAGCAAATTAATACCCTGCTACGGTCGGTGAAAAAGCTATTAAAGATAGGCTTTTGGCAGGAAGCAGAGAATAGCCTTAGCTTAAAACGGTTGGTGGCAGAGCCGACCATGCTTCTGGCAGAGTTTGTAGCAGATGGTATACGCAAGATGTATATAAGCTACCGCTGCAACGAGGATGGCGAGTTAATAGTTGAATTTTCGGTAACTACAGCCAGAGCCGCCCAGCGGCTAGGCATAACATTTGATATAGTAAAACAGTTATCACAACTTGCCTGTTTTTGCCTCGGGCCGGATGAAAACTATTGCGACCGTAACAATGCAAACCTGCCGGTACTACTACAGGGTGATAGGGAGGAGCTTTGTCATCACTACCTTATACCACAGGAAAACGGAAACCGTACAGGTGCCGAGTGGCTTATGTTATATGGTAAACAGCAGGACAAAAATCCTGTAATGCTGATAAAGGCCTTGGATAGGCCGGTAGATATCTCGGTTCACCCCTATAGTAAACAATCACTTTTAGAGGCAGAGAATTTAGCATCACTTGCAATAAGTGAGAATCTAACGGTAAATATAGATGCAGCAAATGGTGGGGTAACAACATCGTCAAGATCACCCTATAACCCAGTTCCTAACAAGATGCACTCTATGGAGCTGAGCATTAAGATTTCAAGGAGATAATAATCATGAAAAGCTATAAAACTGAGTTTTTTGCCCTGTGGGAAAATGGGGAGGAGATTAACTCCTATACACTTACAAACGATAATGGTACGAGCGTTACGGCTATTCCTTTCGGTGCTACTATTACCTGCATTAACACCGCCGATCGTAACGGTAACATGGCGGATATAGTGCTCGGGCATGATACCCTACCCGGCTACCAAAACAGTACAGCCTATATGGGCGCATTTGTAGGAAGATATGCAAACAGGATAAGAAACGCCTCCTTTTATCTAGACAAAAAGCAGTATATCCTAGATAAAAATAACGGTAAAAACTCTCTGCATGGCGGGTTTGCTGCCTTTAGTTTTAAGCTTTTTAAGGTGCAGGCTCAGGATGATAGGCTTATATTTACCCTACACAGCCCAAGCGGCGATGGCGGATATCCCGGAAATATGGACATAACGGTTACATATATGCTAACCGAGGATGATAAACTAATCTTAGATTATAAGGCGTGTTGTGATGAAAAAAGTATAGCAAACTTTACAAACCACAGCTATTTTAACCTAAATGGGCATGATAGCGGGGATGTTCTAGAGCACGAGCTTATGATAAAGGCAGATAGAATTACGGTAAACGATGAGGAATCTGTCCCGACAGGGGATATACTTACCGTAGTGGGCGGCCCGTTTGATTTTAGAATAGCCAAAACCATTAAAAAGGACATAGAATCAAAAGATCCGCAGGTGATAATATCGGATGGTTTTGACAATAATTTTATCCTGAAAAAGGAGGAAAAGTTGGATGTTGCGGCGGAGCTTTACAGCCCACAAAGCGGAAGAACATTAAGGGTTATTACCACAAAGCCGGCCATGCAACTATACACCGGCAACAAACTTAATAACGAGATCGGAAAAGATGGGGTTGTGTATAACCGTTTTGGCGGGGTGTGTCTCGAGACAGGGTACTACCCCGGTGGGCCGGATATGAAGGATTTTCCGAGTGTAATAATATCTCCGGATGAACCCTACCACCATATAACAATATTCGAGTTTGGAGTAAAATAATTATGGATAAAACAAAGCTTGAACGCATAACCGAGCTGGCACGAGCATCAAAGGTTCGCCCCCTTAGCGAGGATGAGCTTGCAGAGCAGAAAATGCTGCGTGATGAGTATATTAATGCGATGAAAAACAACCTCGAAAGCCAGCTTCAGGGCATATCAAAAAAGAAGAAATAGCAGCTTTTAGTAAATGGTGCATATTGTATTAAGAACTACTCATAATATATAATCAGCATACTTGTTTTTATCACATTTATATGATAGAATGGCAGTACCGAAAGGAGAATTTTATGGATATTTTAACTGTAACTAAAGACAATTTCGAGCAGGAAGTGCTTAAAAATGCAAAACCGGTTTTGGTTGATTTCTGGGCGCCTTGGTGTGGCCCCTGCCGTATGCTAGGCCCGATTCTTGAGGAGATAGCCTCCGAGAATGATAGCTTTGTTATCGGCAAGGCAAATGTAGATGAGCAGCAGGAGCTTGCACAAAAGTTTGGTGTTATGACAATCCCTACCCTTGTTCTGTTTAAGGATGGAGTCGCGGTAGAAACATCGGTAGGTGTTAAGCCAAAACCAGCCATACTGGAAATGGTAGGTGTATAGTTGCCAAGCAGCATGGCAGATGGGTGGGCTTCCCTTTTAAAAGGTGAATTAGCGGATGACTATTTTGAGGAACTACGTGTTTTTTTAAAAGGGCAATATAGCACTAAAACAATATACCCACCAAAAAATATGGTGATGAATGCATTAAAGCTCACCGATTATAATGATGTTAAGGTTGTAATTCTGGGGCAGGATCCTTACCATGGTGAGGGGCAGGCCCATGGGCTTGCCTTTTCTGTTTTAAATAAAAAACCTCCTCCATCCCTTAAAAACATCTATAAAGAGCTTGCCGATGATGTGGATTTCATACCTCCAAACCATGGCGAGTTGACCGAATGGTGCGAGCAGGGCGTCCTTCTTCTAAATACCGTTTTAACGGTACAAAAAGGGTCTCCGGGCTCCCATAAATCCAAGGGGTGGGAGCGCTTTACCGATAGGATTATATCCCTACTTAACGAGCGCAAACAACCGGTAGTATTTATGCTTTGGGGTAGGAATGCACAGGAAAAACAGCGGCTTATTACAGCAGGGCATCACCTTGTTTTAACTGCGGCACACCCTAGCCCATACTCTGCTACGGCGGGTTTTTTCGGGTGCAAGCATTTTTCTCTTGCTAATAAATTTTTAGATAATGCAATCAACTGGCAGCTAAGCGAGGCGCCTTAAAAAACATAAAGAAAGGATGGTCATCTACAATGAACATAAACAGTAGCTCTATTGGGTTAAATGTACTTAACAACCTACAAAAAACAAATGTAAGCCTTGCCGGTACGGTGGAAAAGCTTTCCTCCGGCTATAGCATTAACCGTAGTGCAGATGATGCTGCCGGCCTTGCCATTCTGCAAAAGATGTATTCAATGCAGACAGGGCTATCTGCAAAATCGGTAAATGCACAGGATTCTATCTCCTATCTACAGACGGCCGATGGAATTACATCCTCGGTAGCGGACATGTATTCGAGGTTAAACGAGCTTACTCTGCGTGCATCAAGCAGTATAATGGGCTATCAGGAGCGTAATGCACTGCAGCTGGAGGCCGATGCCATCAATGAGGAGATTGCAAGGCTAAGCGAACACTCTACCTTTAATAACAAACAAATTTTTAGCGGTGAGGAATTCGTTGTAAATGCAGAGGATGGTGTAGGTATAACCCTATCCGAGATGTTGGTGCCGGAAATTGATCTCTCCTCGGTGGAGAGTGCACAGGCCTCGCTTGAAAATATAAAGTCTGCCTCCGATGTTCTCACAGACATGAGGGGAGATATAGGTGCTACTGTAAATCGTATGGAGCATAACATAGCAAACCTTGAGGTGACAAATATAAACCTCATTTCGGCGGGTAGCAGAATAGGCGATACAAACTATGCTATGGATCTTTTAGCGATGACTCGTGATAACCTACTGCAAAACAGCTCGCTTGCGATGATGTCACAACACAACCAATCATCCGGATTGATATTACAGCTACTGAGCACCTAGTTAAGATAAAGTTTAGTTGTAATCGTAGTGTTTTTTTGTTATAATGGATATCGGATAGGTTAAACATACAGAGGATATATGAGCGACGAAAGAGCAAAAACGTATCGCTATGAGCCGGAGTTTTCACAGCTGGATAGTAAAGGGTTCTTAAAGCCCGCAGGGATTCAGATGGTGGTTAACACGGTAGCGGGATTACATCTAAAAGAATATAATGTAGATTTTGCAACACTGATAAAAAACAATCTATCATGGGTGCTGTTATCCCTTACCGTAGAGGCTATAAATCCGATAGATGCAGAAAAACCGCTATTTGTAAACACATGGTATTCTGAGCGCAAGGGCATATTTTACCGTAGAGAGTTGCAGATTAAGAACGAGAGCGGAGATGTTGCCTTTAACTGTGCAACATATTCCACCGTTTTAGATCTAAGTGCACGTAGAATATTTAAGGGTAAAACACTTCCTTTTAACCTAATGGAACCACAAAATATACTACTGCTCGATGCGCGCCCTACCTTTAAGGAAAAGCATGAATACACAGATGTTGCGGAGTATAAGGTGCAACGTAGCTATATTGATGGTCTGGGGCATGTAAATAATGGGCGATATGGAGATTTTTGCTACGATAGCCTTAACGACGATGAGGCTGATATGAGTTTAGTTAAACGCATGGAATTGTATTTTGTATCAGAGCTACGCCCAGATGATAGCTTTACGACACAAAGGGCGGCTAGCGATGGTAAAACTATTATTCAGGGATACAACAATGTGAGCGAGAAAAGTTCTTTCTATGGAGTTTTCGAATTTAATTAACCTTCCCTAAAGCCGGCAATTATAAAAGATTGCCGGCTTTTTTATATAATGAAAATAAAATCCCCCCACATATTATCAGAGAATGATACCGATGATATGTGAGGGGGTGATAATAGCTGTTATGTTGCCGAAGCTTTTCTTGTTAAACGGTCGCACTCGGCAAATGTTGCCCTAAGCTCAGTTACAAGAGGTAGTGCCTCAGATATAAGTTGGATGTCTTTCTTTATATTTGCCTGCTGTAATCTTGATAGTATAAAGTCATAAAGTTTATTAAGATCAGAGGAAAAATCATAATCTTTAACCAATGTCTCTTGAAGGTGTTTAATGATACGTTGTGCCTTCATAAGGTTATTATGTGCTTTTACAGTGTCTTTAACTTCAATGTTGTGGATGGCAAGGTTTAAACACTTTTCCGTTTCGTCAAAGAGCTTAATTAACAACTCACCTGGAGTCATAGTCAAGATTGCCTGTTCACTATAGTTGCTATATGGATTAATCGGCATCAGAAATTCCTCCGTATTAAGTTATGCGAACTGGCTTGCAAGCCAAGAACTTTGAGAGTTCATATTAGCAATCATCTGTTCCATTGCATTAAACTCTGACCAATAACGATCATATTCCATCTCATAGCTATCTTCAAGCCTTTCGATATATTCCTCGATGCTAATCTGTTCACGGCCTAAAGTATAGTTGTTTTCTACCATTCCGGTGTAGCCTGCCTTAGCAACTATAGAGCCGGGGTTTGCAGTGCTTGTATTTGTAGCGGCGTCTAAAACACCCTCTAGCTGGTAGGCAAGGCCTGTGTCTGGCTCTGCGAAAAGATCGGCAAGCTCGTCAGAGTGCTGCGCAACCATCTCACGAAGCAGTGCCTCGTCTACCTGAAGCTGGCCTCCGTCCTTCCAATCAGATGTGGTAGAAATGCCAAACTCATAAAGTGCAAACTCAGCACCCTCAGGTTTTTTGTATAGTATAGACCTTAAATCCTGCATTACACCATTAAGTATATCATCATTACGCAAAAGACCTTCACGAGCCTTTTCTTCCCAAAGCTCTATCTCACTTTCGGTCATCTCTTTTTTCTGATCATCGGTAAGTGGTGCATACTCTCTATAGGAGGCCTCTGCGGTAACAAGGCTGTTCATCTCCTCGATAACCTTATTATACTCCTCAACAAAGTTAAGTATGCCATCTACTATAGAGTCAACATCCTGATCTACCTGTATATCGGCCGCAACCGGCTTTGGCGAGACACCATCCCAGTTGGTTTCTTTAAGCTCTACCTGTAGGCCGGATACCTTAAAGTCGTTGCTACTACGCTCCGTCTCTACACCGTTTATAGAAAGGATCGCATTCTGCCCATCAACCTTATTGCCTAGGGTAGCAGGGGTGCTGTTCATTGTTACAGTCTCGCTACCGAACATCTCGGCAAGCTTTTGTGATGCCTGCTCGTTAGAACCGGTTATTATGACAGGATAGCTTGTGATACCGGTTATTGCAAGGCGGCCTGTCTCGGGGTCATAGCTTACGTTAGCCTCCGGAGGTGCCTGGTGCTCCTGTATCTGCTGCTCTAGCTGCTCTACAACCTGTGATATGGATTTGCCGGCAAGATTTATCGATATAGGGGGGAACTCTGAGCCTATATCAAAAGATACTGTTAAATCTGCACCTTCGGGTGCGATTAACTCGTCCTTGCCGATAGCTGATGACATTGTTGCTGCCACACCACCACCGGTACCGAATAGGTTAGCAAGTAGGTTACCATCGGTATCACTCATCTCTATATCGAGGCCGGCACCGCTGTCTACACGCTCTATGGTAACACGGTCGGAAAGGGTAGAGTAGGACATTTCCACACCGGCATCGCTGTTATTAACAGCATCGATAACATCCGAAAGAGTGCTTTCTCCTGTAAAGGAGAAGTCAACACCATTTATGGAGAAGTTATACTCACCACCAGCACCGGATGTAAGCCCAGATGTAAAGTTAATATCTGAAAGGGCGGTTCCGGTTGAAATCTTTGTGGAGCGGCCGTTAGTTATTCCGAGCATATCGGTAGCGATACCACCGGAAGAACTTATAGTAAGCTGGCGGCTTTTATCCTGTGTTCCGTTTGCCTGGACTGTCTCAAATGATACGCTGTTTCCGCTTGCAGTTACCGATATGCCGTTTCCGAATACCGATTTAATGCTGCTGTTAAGGTTAGCTACAAGCTCCTCTGCACTGGATACAGAGGTATCAACCTTTATAGTCTTAGAAATTCCGTCTAGGTTTAATGTTAGATCAACCTCGGTCGGCTTTTCGGCTAAAGTTACATTTAAACTCTCGCCTTTTCTTCCGGTGCTAAGGCCGGTCATCATGTTTGCAATGCCGGTTGCAGATAAAACCTCGATCTCGGTACCCTCCCCAGCTGTTAAGGAAAGTGCACCCGAATCGGGATCTTCTTCTACGGTGATACCGAGTGAGGCAACATCCGATGCAAGGTTAGCACGAACCTCCTCGGCGGTGCTACCACGCAGTGTAATTTCCTTGCTTGCGCCGCCTACAACCCCTATAGTCATACTACTATCGGTAAGCTTGCTTAAATCTATGTCGCCGGTTATTGTGGCGTTAGTAAGGTCAGAGGCGCTCGTAACAACGGTGCTTGTCGCAAGCTGGCGAATGTAGTCTACAGATAGTTGGTCGCCGGAATAATCAGAGCCGGCCTCTATAGAAAGATAGTTTGACATTATACTATCTATAGAAGGGGTATACTGGTTAAAGAAGGCAAAGGACATTAGGTTAGTTTCGGAGTTAGCAAAATCAAAAAATGAGCTTTGCAGATTACGCAGCATCGTAGCAGTATCGCGATACATCTCCTGCTGATACTCAAGCTGTGATTTACTTGCCTCTTGATTTTCGATCTTGGCCTTAGTGCCTGCGAGCATCTCCTCCACCATAGTAGTGGTATCCATGCCCGAAACAAGACCGGCCATGCCGCCACTGCTGGCACTAAGATAAGAACTGGTTGAAGTTATTCCGGACATAAGTTCCTCCTGAAAACGGATTGTAAAATATCGTTAAAAATTTATAATTATAGTAACTCTTAAATACTATATCGGCAGATATTATTAAAACTTTAGCCCTAACTGTAATTTTTTTAAAATTATTTTATACTAATATTAAAGCTGCCAGAATAGAGGGGATATAAAGCTTGTATTTTATAGCGTAATATGATATTATATTAACTAATTATAGGTTGTTATGAGGTGATTTTGACTAAAATTTTAGCTTACTTTCAGGTGCTATTTAGATATTGGCCGCTTTTATCACATCTGATAAAGCGTGATATAACTCTTAAATATCGTCGTTCGGTACTTGGTATTTTGTGGAGCCTGCTCTCGCCACTTATGATGATGGCGGTTTTAACGGTGGTTTTTTCCTACTTTTTAAGGTTTGAGATCCCAAACTTTCCGGTATATGTCATGACAGGTCAGCTGATCTTCAACACCTTTAACGATGCCACAACCGGTGCTATGTCTAGCATTATGGGTGCCTCCCATCTTATCCGCAGGGTTTATATACCAAAATATGTTTTTCCGATGGAAAAGGTGGCGTTTGCCTTTGTTAATATGATGTTTACCTTCATTGCCTTATTACTGGTTATGATAGTTACCGGCCAACCGTTTACCCTGCACAGTCTGCTTTTTCCTTTACCGATGATACTACTATTCTTCTTTATGCTTGGATGTGGGTTAATTTTATCGGCACTGGTGGTGTTTTTCAGGGATGTAATGCACTTTTATACAGTGTTTATGACAGCCCTCACCTACCTTACACCAATTTTTTATCCGGTAGAAATGTTACCCGGCTATATGCAACAGGTCATTAAGCTAAACCCACTCTACTGGTATGTAAGTCTTTTAAGGCAGGTAATACTATACAACACGCTTCCTACCATAGAACAGCTAATATTCTGCACACTATTTGCCGGCGTGGCATTGATTATCGGGCTTGTATTATTCAAGAAAACACAGGATAAGTTTATATTATATGTTTGATTCAAAAGAGTTTGTACCGGCAGAGCAACCGGTTGCGGTAGAGGTATCCAACGTTTCCATGCGCTTTAATCTCGCGAAGGAAAAGCTGGATAGCTTTAAGGAATATATGATTAAGTTTTTTCAGGGCAAGCTTAGCTTTAATGAGTTTTATGCGCTAAGTGACGTTAGTGTTACGGTGCACAGGGGTGAGATATTTGGCATTATTGGCCTTAATGGCAGTGGAAAGAGCACCCTTTTAAAGGTTATAGCGGGGGTGTTTAAACCCACCACCGGCAGTGTTAAGGTTAACGGAAACATAGCGCCACTTATCGAGCTTGGCACCGGCTTTGACCCCGATTTAACAGGCAGGGAGAATATATTCCTAAATGGCTGTGTGCTTGGCTATTCCGAGGCGTTTTTAAAGGAAAAGTTTAACGAGATAGTAGAGTTTGCCGAGCTGTCTGATATGATAGATGTACCGGTGAAAAACTATTCGTCCGGTATGGTCAGCCGGCTTGCCTTTGCCGTTGCAACTGTAGTAGAGCCGGATATATTAATATCGGACGAGGTTCTATCGGTGGGTGATTTTCTTTTTACCAAAAAGTGTGAGGATAGAATAAACAGCCTAATAAAAAATGGAACTACGGTACTACTTGTAAGCCACGACATAAACCAGATAGAGCGTATGTGTAACCGCGCCGCCTGGATAAAAAATGGTAAAATAGTAATGATTGGCGGCACAAAGGAGCTTTGTGAAGCCTACAGCCACTCTACAAGGTGATTTATGCCGGATAATGCCCCACAGCGAGATAGTGTTTCTGCTGCAATTAAACGCAACCTTTCAGTTAAAAGGCTGGCCTCACACGGACGGCGGCTTTTGCAATGCTATAAAACAAGAGGTTTAGAAGCGGCAGTAAAGGAGATTACCTTTCGTGTTGCACTGGCAACCCATAGCGAGATATGGATGTATCGTGCCGACATTCCACTTAGAAAAGAGCTTAAGGAGCAAAGGCTAAAAACATTTGATAAAATGCCCAAAATTTCTATTGTTGTTCCGGTATATAACCCACCCAAAAAGTTCTTTAGAGAATTGTTGGCTAGCGTGGTCAATCAAAGTTATCAAAACTATGAGTTAGTACTTGCCGACGCAGGGGATAGCGAGATTACACATAATATTTTAAAGGGTTACAATAACAGTAAAATTATCCATATTCCGATAGAGAACATGGGTATATCAGAAAACACTACTTTAGGCCTGCAGGCGGCCACCGGTGATATCATAACACTTCTCGACCATGACGATGTTTTATATCTTAATGCCCTTTATGAGATTGTCAAGGCTTATAACGATACCTCGGCCGAGCTTATATATAGCGATGAAATTATTCTTTCTTCCGATCTAAAAAAATTATCGGAGTTTCACTTTAAACCGGATTTTTCACCCAACTACCTTGCCTGTTGTAACTATATCACACACCTCACAGCTTTTACCTCGGAACTGCTGGACCGAGCAGGTAGATACGAACTGAAAGAGTTTGAGGGTGCCGGGGATTTTGATCTTATACTTAGGCTTTCCGAAAAGGCCAATAAGGTACACCATATTCCAAAGATACTTTATTTTTGGCGTGGGCACACCGGTTCTACTGCCGCAGGAATGGATGCGAAGCCCTACGCAATTATAGCAGGTGCTAAGGCATCACAAGCGCATTTTGACCGAATAGGTCGTAAAGCCGAAGTTCTTCCGCTACAAGGCAGGCCGGGGGCATACCGGCCAAGGCATGAAAAGGCTGAGGGATCGGTATCGGTTATAATTCCTAACTACGAGCATAGGGAGGATCTAGAACGCTGCCTCGACACCCTATATGCCAATGCGGGCATAGAGGATTTTGAGGTAATAGTGGTCGAAAACAACTCTAAATCGTCAGAGATATTTGATTTTTATGATACTGCCACGAAGCGTTACCCAAGGCTTAAGGTTATCAACTATGAGGGTAATTTCAACTTCTCTGCCGTATGTAATTGCGGCGTGGAGGCTGCGCAGGGTGAGCATATTTTGTTACTAAACAATGATATAGAGGTTACATCGAAGGAGTTTTTACGGGAGCTGTTAAGCTATTCTTGTATGCCGGAGATAGGTGCGGTAGGTGCTAAGCTCTACTACCCAAACGATACGGTACAACATGCGGGGGTATTCGTAGGCATAGGTGGCTCGGCAGGGCACAGCCATAAGGCACACCCAGCAAAATCGGGCGGTGATATGTACCGCCTTTGCACGGTACAAAACCTGCTTGCCGTAACAGGTGCCTGCCTAATGGTAAAGAAGAAACTTTATGTTGACCACGGTGGCCTTGATTATGACAACTTTGCAGTAGCCTTTAACGATGTTGATTTCTGCTTAAGGCTATATAAGGCCGGATACATTAACGTAATGACACCGTTTGCCGAAGCGTACCACCACGAAAGCCTATCCAGAGGAAGTGATGAGAGTGGCGAAAATCACAAACGTTTTTTAACAGAGCGTGATAACCTTAGACGACTACATGCCGATATATATAAGGATGGCGATCCATATTATAACCCACACCTAACTCTTGAAAACGAGAGTTATGGTTGGAAATAAGCAGAAAACACTGTAGGAGTACGATATGAAGCTAACATTTTTAGGAGCGGCCGGCATGGTAACCGGTAGCTGCACACTGCTTGAACAGGGCTCATTAAAGCTGATTGTGGACTGCGGTATGTTTCAAGGGCGTGACCACGACCTAATACAAATACTACCCTGCCCTGCCTCCGAGATTGATGGTATTATCCTTACACATAGCCATATAGACCACTCTGGTCATATTCCGATGTTGATTAAAAACGGCTTTAACGGTGTTATATATGCAACATCGGCAACTCGCCGCCTTGCCGAGCTTTTACTTTTTGATAGTGCACATATACAAC
>CAYJOX010000017.1:0-14950 GCA_964371915.1 uncultured Oscillospiraceae bacterium | reverse complement strand
ATGTTACAGTTTGGTATAGCCTGCAGTGCAACAGCCTCCGGCACAATTTCATACTGGCCAACAAGCGCCGCACCATCCTCAAGGTTGCCGGTTACAAACTCGGTGGATGTTTTGTAGTGGGCAAGGAACGCCTCTACAGCCTCGGGGTTTTGCTCGATAAATTCTGTGCGTGCAACAACTACACCGGTTATTAGGGAAGATGGCATGTCCTTACTTTCCTCAACCTTGTTCCACTCGTCGGTTAGGTTAAGAACAACATTTAAACCCTCGGTAGATGTTTTTGCGGTGGTTACAAACGGTTCGGGAAGCATAGCTATTGCACCCGGTGTAGCAGCGATGGAGGATAGAACCTCTGCCGCCTCGGCTTTCCACTCTATCGTTACATCGTTATCGGGATCTATGCCGTTTTGAGATAGGATATAGCGTAGAGAGTATTCCGGTGTTGCACCCTTACCGGTTGCATAGATAGTTTTACCACGAAGATCCTCAACCGATGTTACGGTATCTCCGGTTTCTACTATATATAACACGCCGAGAGTGTTAATTGCCAAAACCTGTACGGCACCATCCATGTTGTTGTAAAGTACCGAGGCAAGGTTTGCCGGTACGGCGGCTATATCAATCTCCTGCTTTCCAAGTAGCGCCGCAACCTCACTTGTATCGGCAATAATACTGAATGTATAGTTGTTGTCGGTAAGCTCGCCAGATTCGGCCGCATCCATAAACTGTACCATACCCATCGCTGTTGGGCCTTTAAGTGCCAGTGCCCTTACCTCTACCGGCTCTGCGGTATCCTGTGGCTCTTCCGGTACTGATTCCGGCTCTGATGCCACCTGAGATGTCGAACTAGCATCAGCGGTGGATGATGTTTGCGTCTGCTCTGCCGTGTTACAGGATGCAAGCAATGCCATTGCAAGCACACCCGAAATTATGGTTGTAAATAGTTTTTTCATATCATTTCCTCTCCTATGATTTGTTTATAATATTTTTTAGTGTTTCGTCGTCCTTTATATATATCGACCTACCGCTAAGCTCGATAGCGCCCATCTCCTCGAGCAGGGAAAACTCTCGGTATAGTGCGGCTCTGCTTATGCCGAGATAGGATGCGAAGCGTTCGCGGGTTGTCGTTAAGGTGTGTTTATTATCATTATCCTGATGGCGAAGCAGGTAGCTTGCAAGCTTTGCCGAGGCAGATTGTAGGGTTAATGCCTCGATTCGCCCTATCAGAAAGTTTATCTTTTCGTTGCAGTGTGCGGCATATCGCATGGCAAGCTCTGGGTTTTGCCGCATAGCATTAGTAATCAAACTTTTAGGTATATAGATAGCGGTTGCCGCTGTTTTACAGCGTAGCTGTGTGTCTAACTCTCGCTCGCTTAGCAGGTTGCTTATGCCAAAACATTCGCCCGGTGATAGTGTGCTTAGGTGCGTTCTCTTGCCATCGAGCCCGCTTACATGCACTGCAATCTCTCCCGATTCGATAAGTACTACACAGGGTATACCCTCTAACCTATCATCTATAACGCTACCTTTTTTGTGCCTACATCGGTAGCAGCGATACTGCACCCCGACAAAAAGGGGGATGCCTTTATACTGCTATTAATATCGACCATATCCATAACAATAATTCCAAAAAGAGGTTTTACTACGTTAAAATAATAACATAGTAAAACCTCTCTGTCAACAAAAATGTATCAAATGAGACATTTTTGTAACGATTTAAAGCTAATGTGATACAAGTATTTGTTCCTTTGGGAGTTTGTTATATGCATATAAGTAGATAAAGAAGCTAACGACAGCAGTTAATGCCCAGGTTACAGGGTAGGATACAAATAACATTTCAATATTGCCTGTATAGCTAAACACGGTGTAAATCCATACAATACGCACCCCACAAACGCCTATGGTAGATGTAATCATCGATATCATAGAGTAACCCATTCCACGAAGTATTCCAATTATTACATCCATTGTGCCACATAAAAAATAGGTAGCACATATATAACTTAGCCTTGTTACGCCATGTATCAGCACATCGGGGTCGCTGTTGTACATGCTAAGCAGTGGGGTTGCAAACAGTAAAAATCCGCCGCCCATAGTGGCACCGATAACAACCACACTGGTTAGACATAGAGCCGCAATTTTGGGGATACGGGAATATTTTTTTGCGCCCATGTTCTGCGAAACAAAGGTAACTGCCGTCTGGTGGAAAGAGTTGAGCGATACGAAGATAAACCCTTCAAGGTTGGCTGCGGCGGTGTTACCGGCAACAACTACCGAACCGAAGGAGTTGATAGAGGATTGGATAAGGACGTTAGAGAAGGTAAACATAGCACCCTGTAGGCCGGCAGGTAGGCCTATCTTTAATATCTCTATTAACTTTGTTTTATGTACCCTCACCTGCTTTATAACTACCGCATATACAGCACCACTTCTTACAAGGCAGTTAACTACCATTGCGGCCGATAGATACTGTGATACTACCGTTGCAATCGCAACCCCCTCTACCCCAAGGCCGATAACTACAACCAGAAAAAGGTTGATAAGCACGTTAACAACGCCGGATATGGATAAAAAATATAGTGGGCGCCGTGTATCACCCATCGCCCTAAGTATAGCGGCCCCAAAATTATAAAGCAGTAGTGCCGGCATACCGAGGAAGAGAATTCTCATGTATAATGATGCCTGCCCTATAACATCCTGTGGGGTATCCATTAAAGATAGTAGGGTTGGTGCTAAAATTAACCCAAGGAAAAAAAGCGCTATTCCAAACAGCACACTTATAGCTACCGAGGTATGCACAACCTCAGATAAATCCTTAAACTTTTTAGCTGCATAGTATCTTGCTGTAAGCACATTTGTGCCAACAGAAAGCCCCATAAAAACGGTTATGAACATATTTGTAAGTGCGCCGGTTGCGCCTACAGCCGCTAGTGCTGTGGGGCCGGAGTACTGGCCTACCACAATAATATCTGCAGAGTGAAACAGTAGCTGTAAAACACTGGAGAGTACCAAAGGGATAGAAAACTTTATTATCTTAGAAAGAAGCGGCCCGTTGCACATATCAATCTCGTAGCTACTCTTTCTGTTTTTACCAAACCTTTGTGCCAGTAGATATAACCTTATGCGTATTTTATCTAACATATTATCCTATAGATTTTTCTATATAATTCAATAATATTATATCACCTTACGCTAGAAAAGACAAGCAAAGCGGATGTATCTACAAGATTTACTTTTATATTACTTTATGTTATAATTATTCTCAAAATTATATGAAAGGCAGTATGAATGACCGATAATTTTATATCAAGGGTATACCAAGCGTCACTTACATTAAACGGCGCTATAAATAAGACAGATGTTATAGCCGCCACAAGGATAGATACCCCGGCAAAACTTTTTCTTAAAACAGAAAACCTACAGCTTACCGGCTCGTTTAAGGTTAGAGGAGCATATAATAAGATGTCTACCCTAACACCGGAGCAGAGCGGGCAGGGGATTGTCGCCTGTAGTGCCGGAAATCATGCACAGGGGGTAGCACTTGCGGCTACAAAACGCGGAATAAAGTCCACGGTGTTTCTGCCTAGTATATCCCCTATATCAAAGGTGGAGGCAACAAAAAACTATGGTGCGGATGTTGTTCTGGTTGATGGGGTGTATGATGATGCCTACAAGGCGGCACTTTTGCATCAACAGGAAAGCGGTAAGATATTTGTGCACCCCTTTGATGATGAGGATGTAATAGCAGGGCAGGGAACGATAGCGCTTGAAATACTGGAGCAGATACAGGGGCTAGATGCCGTGGTTGAGCCGATAGGCGGGGGTGGGCTTGCCTCCGGCGTAGGCTATGTTATTAAAACCTTAAACCCAAACTGTAAGGTTTATGGTGTGCAGGCAAGCGGTGCGGCGGGCATGTTTAGATCGATAGAGGAGAAAAGGGCGGTTAGGCTCTCTAAGGTTTCCACCTTTGCAGATGGTATTGCGGTAAAGGAACCGTCCGAGCTTACATATAGCATGTGTAACCGTTATCTGGATGATGTTGTTACCGTATCGGATGATCAGATAGCGGCGGCAATACTAACACTTATGGAACAGCAAAAATTAGTTACCGAGGGTGCCGGTGCGGCATCGGTTGCGGCGGTTATGTTTAACCGGCTTCCTGTAGAGGGTAAAAAGGTTTGTGCACTTTTATCGGGCGGGAATATCGATGTTAATATACTATATAAGGTTATCGATAGGGGCCTATTAACATCCGGCAGGCTAAGCGATATGACGCTAGAGCTTTTAGATAAACCAGGCCAGCTACGGGATGTATCCGGCCTGCTTGCCGAGCTTGGCGCGAATGTAATAAAGGTTAACCACAACTACGCCGAGGAGAATACCGATATTAACGTGTGCGCCCTGCATATTACTATACAGACGAGAAACTCTGACCATATATCCGAGATACACCGTAGGTTTAGGGAACTTGGATATATTATTAAATAGGGTAGATACTGTAGTTAATACTTTAAAGGAATTTAATGCATAAAATACTGATTGTTGATGATGATATCTATATTGGGGATATGCTAGCAGAGGTTGTTACAAAAAATGGCTACAAAGCCCTGCGTGCATACTCCGGAACCGAGGCAAAGCTTTTGCTTGAAAAACAAAGGCCGGATTTAATTTTGTTGGATTTAATGCTCCCCGGCCTTAGCGGCGAACAGCTACTATCTGCAATAAAAGATATTCCGGTGATAGTGGTAAGCGCAAAGGCGGATATCGAAAACAAGGTAGAACTTTTGCTAGGTGGTGCGGCAGATTATATAACAAAGCCCTTCGATACAAAGGAGCTGCTCGCACGCATTGCGGTACAGCTGCGCAGAGCGCCTTCTTACCTTGATATAGATAACATAGAGTATGGAGCCGTAAGGTTGAACCTTGCGACACACGCAGTTGTGGTTAAAGGGCAGGAGATACGGCTTACAAGAACTGAGCTTGCAATACTAAAACTATTAATAATAAACTCCGGTAATGTAGTAACAAAATCACAGATGCTAGACCTTTTAGCCGAGGATACACCGGATGGAACCGAGAGCTCGCTTAAAATTCATATAAGCAACCTTCGTAAAAAGCTACGCTGTGTGGGGGAGGATGATTATATCGAATCGGTATGGGGTATAGGATTTAAACTGAAAAATCTTAACTAATTCTTAACCTTTTCCCTAACCGGTTTCTTTACGCCTTGGTGTTATTATGTTGTTACGTTAACAGCATAGTAAAGGAGAATAGATGGAATATGTTCTAAAAGTAGCCGGCCTTTGTAAAAGTTACAAGGGCTTTAATGCATTAAATGGGCTTACCATGAGTGTACCCAAGGGCTCGATCTATGGGTTTGTGGGGAAAAACGGCTCTGGAAAGACAACGCTTATACGGTTGATATGTGGGCTGCAAAGGCCTACTAAAGGGGAGTATACCCTTTACGGGGTAGATGCTAACGCTAGAGAGATATCCTTGGCAAGGGCCCGTATGGGCGCAGTTATCGAGACCCCTGCGGTATATCTCGAGCTTAGTGCGGCGGATAATTTAGCACAGCAGTACGCCGTGCTCGGAATACCTACTACCGATGGCATAGCGGAACTTCTCGAGCTTGTTGGCCTATCCAATACCAAAGATAAAAAGGTAAAAAACTTTTCACTTGGAATGAAACAGCGGCTTGGCATTGCGGTTGCACTTGCCGGCAATCCGGATTTTCTTGTGCTGGATGAGCCGATAAACGGATTAGACCCACAGGGCATTGTAGAGATTAGGGAACTTATCTTAAGGCTAAACCGTGAAAATGGAATAACTGTGCTAATCTCCAGCCATATACTAGATGAACTTGCAAAGGTGGCAACCCATTTCGGATTTATAGATAGGGGTAGCATTGTTAAGGAGATTAGCTTTGCAGAGCTGGAAAAGGCCTGCAGAAAATGTGTAGAGATAGAGGTTACAGACGGTGCGGCGCTTTGCAAGGTTTTAGACGAGATGGGTTCTGACTACCGCCTTACCTCACAAACCCGAGCCGAGATATTCGCAAAGGTTAACATCACACAGCTTGCACTAGCCCTTTTAAACCTTGGCTGCGATATAGTTTCGGTAACAGATAAGGATGAAAGCCTTGAGAGCTACTATATCGGACTTGTGGGAGGTGGTAGCGATGAATAGATTATTAACCGCAAACCTTAAAAGATTATTTAAGGATAGGATATTCTGGCTTGCCATTGCCGCCATGTTTTTATTTACCGTATATGCTATAGCCGTGCGGTGCATAAATGTAGATAACCTTGCACCGGATAGTGTTTTTGAGGACATATATTTTATCTTTGCACCGTCGATAGGGGTTTTTATTGCCGTTATATGTTCTATGTTTATAGGTACGGACTACAGCGACGGTACTATTAAAAACAAGCTAATTATGGGCCATAAAAGGATTGATGTCTATCTTGCAAATATGGCCACAATGTTTATCGGGTCAGTTATGATAATGGCTGTATTCCTTGTTGTAGGGCTTGCCGGAATTCCGGTTTTAGGCAGCTTTTCACACGGCGTAGATAATGCCTTAATCTATATTGCAATAATGCTTTTTGTCTGCCTATCGTTTAGTGCTATATTTACCCTTATCTCTATGAATGTTACAAGCAAGGCGTTAATACTTCTTGTGAGCCTTTTGGTGCTTTTCCTGCTGGCTATATCTACCGCATTCCTTGATAATAGCATTAAAGAGCCGGAGATGATACAGGGTGTGCACACTGTTATTGACGGCCAGCTTGTAGAACTACCCACCGAGCCTAACCCTCGTTATGTTTCAGGTTGGCTAAGGGGGTTATATCAAATATTATTTTTGATATCGCCGGTTGGGCAGTGCATACAGGTATCCTGGCTAGAGGTTACAACCCCGTGGCTTTTAATAATCTTCTCGGTTATAACCACAATAGTTGTAACGGTGGTTGGTGCCGCCTGCTTTAATAAAAAGGATTTAAAATAGTAAAGGGAATTAAGATGCTGTTGTGGTTTATATCTGCCTTTTTGTTTTTGCTGGTTGTTATACTATCGGTAAAGCTATACCTAATAAAGGTAGGGCTTAGAGAGATAGAGCTGTGCATTGATAGGCATCTTAATACCGATACAAATGCGGTAATAACACTATCCTCGAACGATCGTACCCTTAAAAGGTTTGCGGTGGGGCTTAATGTACAGCTAAAGGCACTGCGAAAACAAAGGCTTTTATATCAAAACGGAGATAAGGAACTAAAGGAGGCTGTCACTAACCTTTCGCATGATATAAGAACCCCGCTTACCTCGATATGTGGCTATCTCGACCTTGTAGAGGCGGAGAGGGATTATGAGAAGATTAAACGATATGTAAGCCTACTTCGCAACCGAACAGATAACCTTAAGGCGATGACAGAACAGCTACTTAGATACTCTGTAATAATGTCTACCGCAGATGAACTAAAGATAGAAAAGGTTAATATAAATAGGATTTTAGAGGAGAGTGTTTTGGCATTCTACTCCTCGTTTAGTGAAAAGGGGATAGAGCCAAAGGTTACCATTATGCAAAAACAACTTTACTGCAATGCGGATAGGGTGGCGCTCAACCGTGTGTTTAATAACATAATCTCTAACGCCATAAAATACAGCGATGGTGATATGTATGTTGAGCTTAAGGATAACAAGGAGGTTGTATTTAGCAACACTGCAAAAAGCCTTTCGGGGGTGGATGTAGGCCGGTTATTCAACCGGTTTTTCTCGGTATCCACCGGCGGTAATGCAACGGGGCTAGGCCTATCGATAGCTAAAACCCTCTCCGAGCGTATGAATATAAAAATAGCTGCGCAGTATAAAGGTGAGATGCTTTATATCTGCATTAACCTTGATAATATGGCATGATAGGGCAGATGAGCAACCGATGCTATACAATTAACTATAAACAGTTTATTATATCCTCAAACTCTTTGTTGCCTCTAAGAAAATCATATTCATTGGATGCCTGCAACTCTCTTTTAATAGGGGTTAAAAACCGCTTTGTAAATGCCCCGGAGATGTCGTTACTGATTTGGTCGTAAAGGGGACAGTTTGTGGTATCCCTCTTTTCATCCATAGCCGACAGCATCTTTTTAAGCAGATTTATACAGCTATCGCCATCCTGACGTTTTACCGCGAGTTCAAGTCTTGCGGAATAAGCCACCCAATCAAATGGTGAAAATTGCTTTGTAAAACTATAATATTGCTCTGCGAGAAAATCTGCACTTTCTGTATGATTTTCCTTAACCGCAATATCCATTAACCACATCAATGCCGTTTGTATTTCCGAGGAAGCTTTTAATATTTTATGTTGCCAAAGTTTAATTGCCTCTGTGCTTTTACCCTGTTTTTTATAAAGTATCGCTAACTGCATATCTTTATCTACCGTTGCCCCATATAAACAATTTATCAACTCTTGTGCTACTTCGTAGTCTTCTTTCTCCATGTTTCGTGCAATCAGCATCGAGATGGCTAATTCTCTTATTTGTGGCACCTCGCTTTTCTGTATTCTTTTATATAAAGTTTCTAGTTTAACTTTATACTGTTCGCATTCGGTAATGCCGTACATTTGCAATGCGCCGTCTAGATATGGTGCTATTGCAGCAATAAGTTTTTCACAGGTTGGATATTCTGAAATTTTCCTCATTGCAATTTCAAAAGCAACCGGATAGCCTTGTTCCCTGACTATCGTATCTAATTCGTTGGCAAAATTATATATTTCTATATCTGTCAAATCCTCATTAAAGGCTAATAAATCGTTTAGATCTGTTTGCAGAAGCCTTGCCAAGGCAGGCAAAAGAGTTATATCGGGGTATGTGCTGCCTTTTTCCCATTTGTTCACGGCAGGGGTTGTAATATTCAAGTATTCTGCCACCTGCTCCTGTGTTAAGCCCAAATCTTTTCGCTTTTTTCTTATGAGCTCATTTATTTTCATTTATTATTCCTCCTGAAAATGATTATAATTTATTATAACACGAAGGGTGCATGTTTTCTATTGAATGCGTTTTAATTAAATGATAAATAAAATTAACCGTTAGTTAATTTTGAATATAGGTAACAGAAAACTAAAAGACACAGGGCACCGATCAGGTACCCTGTGCTTTTTATGAAAATTAGAAAGGATTATAAGTATTAGCCGAAGTATCTTGCTAATAGGCCTGCAAATGCTTTACCATGGCGAGCCTCGTCCTTTGCCATCTCGTGAACTGTATCATGGATAGCATCAAGGTTTGCTGCCTTTGCACGTTTTGCAAGGTCGAACTTACCGGCGGTTGCGCCATTTTCTGCGGCTACGCGCATCTCAAGGTTTGTCTTAGTAGAATCGGTCACTACCTCGCCTAGTAGCTCTGCAAACTTAGCGGCATGCTCTGCCTCCTCGTATGCTGCCTTCTCCCAGTAAAGGCCGATCTCAGGGTAGCCCTCACGGTGTGCAACACGGCTCATTGCAAGGTACATACCAACCTCAGAACATTCACCCTCAAAGTTAGCACGAAGATCGGCGATTATGTCATCGCTCACACCCTTTGCTACGCCTACAACATGCTCTGTAGCCCATGCCATTGCACCCTCTGCCTGCTCTGTAAACTTATCTGCGCCAACCTTACATTGTGGACATGATGCAGGTGCACTGTCACCCTCGTGAACGTAACCACATACTGAACATACAAACTTTTTCATCTTTTACTCCTTTTTCTAATAAAATATTATTGTTTTATATTACTCTACCTCATCAATCTGGATATTATACAAATCCTCTTTTAAGGTATTGTTAACCTGTGTAAACTTTTTTCTTATTGAACATTCTTCTATATCGTCTACCCTTGTGCAGATAAATTCACAACCAAGACAGTGGTTAATATTTATAGGGCCGTCTATTGCCTCGATAACCTCTCCAAAACTTATGCGCCTATCACTATCAAATAACTCGTAACCACCGTTTACCCCTTTATGCGATTTAACAATCTCGGCTATGCCAAGCCTTCGCAAAATTTTTAATGTAAACCTTAATGTTACCCCGTTTTCCTGTGCTATCTCTTTAGCGCTGATTATACCTTTTTTATGCATAAGATAGCATACTATTCTTATAGCATAATCCGCTTCATGAGTTATACGCATCACAAGCAAATTTCCCTATCGGTTTTTATCTACGATTTTAGTATACATTATCTTTCGGCATTTGTCAACCCTAAAAATATACTTTTTTAGTATTTTTTAAAAGATCTACTTTTGCTTATAGAACATTAAACCATTATGTGTAAATATTTGGCAGATATATTTGCAATAAAGCAGGTATTGTGGTATATTTATAAAAAAGAATTTTTGGGGTGCAGATTGAATATTACGGTAGTTGGTTGCGGAAGATGGGGGTCGTTTATTGCCTGGTATCTTGATAGTATAGGGCATAAGGTCACGCTATATGGCCGGCAGAGCTCTGCTGTTATGAAAAGGATTGTTGAGCATCGTGATAACGGGCTTATTAAGTATAGAAAAAGCATAGGGCTTACAACCTCTCTAGATGAAATACAGCATGCGGATGCCATTGTGATATCTATTAATTCACAGGGGCTTATGGGCTTAATGTCCGAACTCTCGCAGTATAAGTTAATGGGTAAAACATTTATACTCTGCATGAAAGGCATAGAGATAGACACAGGCAAGCGGTTATCGGAGATAGCCGGAGATAGCCTAGATAAATCTAACAGCGTTGCTGTTTGGCTCGGGCCTGGGCATGTGCAAGATTTTGCCGCAGGCATACCAAACTGCATGGTTATAGATTGTGATAATGATAATGTTAAACGTAGGCTTGTGGACGAGTTTAGCAGTGATTTAATCCGCTTTTATTATGGGCAAGATATTATAGGCAACGAGATAGGGGCGGCGGCAAAAAATGTTATCGGCATTGCTGCAGGAATGTTAGATGGGCTTAAGCTATGCTCCCTAAAAGGGGCGTTGATGACACGTGGCTCACGTGAGATAGCAAGGCTTATTAAGGCTATGGGAGGCAACGAGCTATCGGTCTATGGTCTTTGCCATCTTGGGGATTATGAGGCGACATTGTTTTCACCTCACAGCCACAACCGCAAGTTTGGGGAGAGTTGCATTACCGGTGAAAGTTATACCGATCTTGCCGAGGGTTATTACACCGTGAAGGCTCTGGTTAACCTTGCCGAAAAGTATGATGTCGACCTACCTTTGTGTAACGCGATATACAGTGTGCTGTATGATAAACAATCGGCAAAAAAGACACTTAACGGCCTGTTTGCCAGAGATTTAAAAAATGAGTATTAGAAGATTGTAGAGAGTTTAATAGTGGAAGTTATAATTATAATACTTTTAACGCTCCTTCTTGTTGCAATTGGCTTTGCCGGTTGGATGTTAAATGATAAAACATTAAGGCCTAAAGGGCTTTCCTACCAGGAGGTAAGGGATGGATTAATAGAGGCCGAATTTTGCACCGAGGAGCAGCTAGATAGCTATGATTTTACCCCTGTAAAGATTAAATCCGATTATGGATACACCCTTAACGGGCTATGGTTGTGCCAGCAAGGGGCTACAAAGACAGTTATTATTGTGCACGGCTACACGATGAATGCACTTGCCTCGGTGCGTTATGCGGATATATTTTTAACAAGAGGGTACAACCTGCTAATGTATGATCACCGGTTTCACGGGGAGAGCGTTGGAGATAGTTGCAGTATGGGATATTATGAATCGGGTGACCTTAAAAGGTGTGTCGACTGGGTTGTTGAACAGGTTGGCGAGGGCTCGGTTATTGGATTGTACGGGGAATCTATGGGGGCCTCTACCTCGTTGATAGAGGCATCGGCAGACGAAAGGATATCTTTCGTAGTGGCGGATTGCGGCTATGCCGACCTTTGGGAGGAGATGAGGTTTCAGATAAGGACAAGCACGAGGCTACCGTCAACACTGATGCTATACATTGCCGATCTGTTTAACAGAATACGCACAGGGCATAGCTATGCCGAGGTATCGCCGATAAAGAGCATAGAGAATACAACGGTGCCTATTCTATTTATACATGGTGATAATGATAAGGTTACACCGTGTGAAGATTCGCTGTCGATGCACAATAAACATAAAGGGAAAAAGCAGTTATTTATTGTTAACGGTGGCAACCATGCCGATAGCATAAAGCTAAATAAAGACAGGTATTTCAGCGAAGTACATAGTTTTTTAGATAGCCTTTCGCTCTGATCTTAACATTACTGGGGCATAGATAACCAAACCGATAAGGCAAGCAGCTGCACCCAGTATAAAGGAGAGGTTTGTATTGAGCTGAGCAAACATGCCGAATATAAGGTTTGCGCCTATACCGATTACCGACATTATTGCAGAGTAGATACTAAGCTCGCTGGCCCTGTTTTCGCTATGCACAAACTCATTTTGTTTTTGTAGCTGTAAAGGCTCAAATACGCTGTATGCAAGGCGCAAGATGCCTATGCACAACATAGAAGTCATTGCTGATGTCGTAGCTGCGATGGTGGCACAGCCGATAATGGCAACAAGGTAAAAAAGTATTGCCGCTAGCCTGTTGCCTATGCGTTTGCAGATAAAGCCGGATAAAAAACCAAAACTTCCCAGTATCGATAAAAGAATAAATGCACCACCTATGGCGAAAAGTGGCATGCCGGTTTCTTCGTATTTAAGCTGTGATACAAATACCGTTAATATCTGATGTGTCTGGTTAAAGAGTGATATAGCAAGCAGGAAAAGCAGAAGCTTTTTATCGTTAAAGATGCTTTTGAAAATTCCTTTTATCTCCTGCCAATCTAACCGGCTACGCTTCTTGTGCCTGATATCGGTAAGGAAAAATGTAAGAATTAAAGCTAGTGCATGGCTAACTACTGTAAGCAGTGCCGATAGCCTATAGTTACTACCAACTACGGCAGAGTATACAAGCGCCGCAACTACAAGCCCCAGCGAGCCGAGTGTGTTATATACACCAAAGTTCCGGTGGCTGTTTTCTTTTTTGTCCGATAGATATAGTATTGTAGTATCAAGCCCTGAAAGCCCCGCAAAAACTATTGCGATTAATATCCTCTCAACTAAAAACAATGCATAGCTATCCGCCTGCCAAAATACTATCTTAGACACTAGAAAAAGTGCACAGGTAAACACCATGGTTCTTTTATAGCCAACTTTATCGGCGAGGATGCCGAGCGGGATTTCAAGGCAGAGGGTAACAGCAAGAGAAATTCCCTCAATAACGGTTATATCGAATATAGTAATACCGTATTCGTAGCGATACAACGTTGCAATCGGGCCGTAGAAAACCATGCCGTGCAAAAATGTCACGGCAAACATAATATATAAATTTCTTTTCATGAAAACTCCTATTTAATATGTACAGCAAAGCACACCACTAAAAGGTGGTGTGCTGTGAGGCTGTAGATATCAAATAGGTTTTCTCATCCTTGTTCCTGCTGTTAGTTGTTAATATATCTTTCGTCTATGTATACGCTAACGCTACCGTCCTTTACAGGTAGGGTGATACATCCATCGTACTCTACGGTGAATTTATCGGTGATGTTGCCAAGGCAATCATAAAGCGTTCTACCGATAAAGCTCTCCCCCATACATACTCTAACACTGCCTCCAACGCTGTCGGTCATAACAACCGCAAGGCCGGAGTAGCTATGTTCATCACTTCCACATCTGGAAAATGCGATAACAGAGCTATCGTTAAAATAGTCTATCTGTTCACCATATGCAAGATCACGCCTTACCTTTAACAGCGTATTAAGGCCCTCGCCAACCGGCAGGACATTATCATGTGGAATCCCGAATAAATCTCCGTAAAAGACACAGGGCATTCCATCCTGACGTAATAAAATAAGTGAATAGGCGTGTAGCTTAAACCAACCCTTAACCCAACTTTGTAATGCTTGTCCGGGCTGGGTGTCATGATTATCAACAAATGTAACGGATTTTTTCGGCCTATCGGACACGAGGCTCCCATTAAGGATGGTTCTCATGTCAAAGTCTCCGTTACTGTTTGATGCTTTATGTAGGTTAAAATGTAGTGGAACATCAAATATATTTAAGCTGTGAGCCGTCTTATCGAGGTAGTAGGTAAGTGCAGACAAGGTTTGATTCCAGTACTCTCCAACCGCAAATAGCTCCTTGCCGGAATAGTCGCGCATTGCCCTCAACCACTGTGCAATTCTTGTAAAGTTAATATGTTTTACAGCGTCTATTCTAAAACCATCTACTCCGGTTAGATCAAGATACCATTTTCCCCAGCGTACAAGCTCGTCATAGGTCTCCTCGTTATCTAGGTCAAGGTCGGCTCCCATAAGGTAATCGTAGTTTCCAAGCTCGATATCTACATTATCATCCCATTTTTTTCCCTCGAAAAGATATAATGCCTTTTGTGAGGTGAGGTTGTCCCAATCGGTGCCGTCAAAATGTGTGTGGTTCCAACAAAATTCAGAGTATTTGCCATTGCGCCCATCAAAGGTGAATTTTGTATAGGCCTCTATAACTCGCTTGCCAAGCATGTTGTGGCGTGAATTAAGATCAAAGACGGTTGCCGGAACATGTTCGGTTGCATCTGCCCCGAGCCGGTGGTTAAAAACTATGTCGGCATACACCTTTAAACCTACAGATTGTAAAGATTTTATGGCGGCTAGATAGTCATCCTTTGTACCGTATTTTGTTGGTATCGTGCCTTTTTGGTCGAACTCCCCAAGATCATACATGTCGTACACGCCATATCCAACATCCTGCCTACCCTGTGTGCCCTTATAGGCGGGTGGAAGCCAAACATCGGTAATTCCAATGTCTGCGAGCAGCTGTGATTTCGCTACAGTCTCCTGCCACAACGAACAATTGTCCGGTAGATACCACTCGAAAAATTGAACAAGGGTACGGTTTATCA
>CAYJOX010000016.1:6453-15408 GCA_964371915.1 uncultured Oscillospiraceae bacterium | reverse complement strand
CATAGCCACCTTTAATAGGTGTTATATGTGAAAGCGTACCGGAACTAAATGATGCCGTCTTATCTTTTTTTAGTAGCATAAAATCGGCCTTTGTAATCGGCAATGCGTTTTCTGAAGCATAAACCACCTCGCCCTCATAATTTAAAATTTGTGCCCTTATGTCTGACATCGCAAAGCACTCGCTATGCCCCATGTTCGAGGGGATAAGCCCTGTTCTTATAAACGATTCAAGTAGTGCTATTGCCATAGAACAACCAAACGCCGTCAAATCCAGATAATATCCAATTCCGTAGCTCGGAGTTATAATGTACAAAACACTGTATACCATAGTTGCCATTATTATTAAAGCCGGTATTAAAGCTTTTTTTCTCGCCTCTTTTGAAAGGCTGAATTTTCGCAAAATTAAGAAGGACGAGATAAGCACCATGCTAAGTATAAAGAAAAGTGCAAGATAGTAAACAGGCCCGTGGCTATAATCTTGGCCATAGGCATGTATAGTTATATCAATATCAAAAGCTAGGCCATGTATGTCGTTTGTTAAGACAGCTATGATAATCAGTATCGCAGGTATATATAGCAATTTCCATCTGTTGCTTGGGCGATACTTCTCGGTTTCGCCTACATAAAGCGATATAAATAGAAATAGTAGGCTTAACATAACCATCGGTATATAGTACATATACCATAAAATTCTATCCTCGAATATTATAAATTCAAACGCCGCCCACTTTATCGTGCGGATTGTTATCCAGAGGATTATATTTGCCCCTATAAGCATTAGATAGTTGCGCACATGCCTTTGCATTATTCTTCTGTAAACACTAAACATCCAGTATGAATAAAGGCCGATATAAATACAGATCGAGATTGTGAATTCCAGCCGGCTTGAAAACAGGTTGTGAAGAGGAAGTAAAACGTATAAATTATCAAGGATTACGGCAAGGGTTATTAAACCGGCAAAAAGCAAAGTATCGAGTATAGTTTTTTGTGTTGATTTTTTCATTATGATACTCATTCTTTTGTAGATCATGTTGCTTGAAAAGATAATACTCATCACGCAATACATTTGATCGTTAGTTTTTATCGGAGTTTTGCACCCTGTATTATAAGGTTATTATACAAGTATTTCTGAACAATTACAATATTGCAAAGTATCTTTTGTTTTTGTTGCTTGCCATAATTTAACTGCGATTTTTTCTGCAATTTGTAGGCATATGTTTTATGGGGCTGCTAATTTATAACAGTATATAAAATTATTATATGAGTAAATTTTAACAATTTGATTTTAGAATAGTTCTTATTTATAGAGCATAAACATACTCTTTTATTAAACTGCATTTTAGGCGAGAGGTTAAATGTGCTGAGAATAGGAAAAAGAATACGGCGCAACCGGCAGATACAAAAGATGTTATTGCCGGCTGCGCTACTAATAATTATTACAACTGTTGCAAATGTGTTTGCAATGCTTTACAACCCTTCATATTCAAAAGAATATATAACCGACCCAACCGTAATAACCCCTACGGTTATTACTATACCAAAAGGCTTTTGGCAAACAATACCATCGATATATCAGGAGCCTGAGGACATACTTCCGATCGATGCGGTTGTCGAGATACCGCAGGGGATGGGGGCTATATCACAGCAGACCTTAAAAGCGGTGCCGGATGGGCGAAGCATAGGGTTAACTAATTCAGGATACATATTAAATTTAACACATCATACAAACGAGGAGACGCTAACTATAGCACAGCAACCGCTCTCTTTTTTAGTTGAACCGTATTCCGATGAGCCACAGGTATTAATCTACCACACTCATGCAACAGAGAGCTATGCTCCGGATGATCTGGGATATTACGACCCCGCTGTACCCAGCCGAAGCGATGACTCCACCCAAAATATGATAGCGGTAGGAGAGGTGATGGTAAAAACGTTAAACGAGTATGGTATAAATACCATCCACGATACCGAGATGCACGATCAATACTCCTACAACGGTAGCTATGCCGCATCGGAGCAATCGGTAAGTGCTTACCTTGAAAAATATCCATCGATAAAGGTTGTAATAGATGTACACAGAGATGCGTTAGAGCAGCAGGATGGTACAAGAATAAAACCTGTTGTTATGATAGAAGGCAAAAAAACAGCACAGGTAATGTTAATAAGTGGTGCCGATGATGGCACTATGGGTATGCCTAACTACCTAGAAAATTTAAAATTTGCAGCCGCGTGGCAATCTGCTATGGAGAGTAGTTTTGACGGGCTTACACGGCCGATATTATTTGACTATCGAAACTACAACCAACAGCTTTCCACCGGTGCACTTCTCCTAGAGGTAGGAGGCCATGCCAATACCCTAGCGGAGGCAAAATATGCCGCAGAATTTGCATCGATAGCAGTTGCACAGGTGCTGTTAGGCTAGCTATATTATAAACCTATAGCACAGGCAGCCTTAACCCTGTATATAAAACCTTAATGTAATATCCTGATCGGCCGCTATATGATAAGCAGGCTCCACATCAGCACCCCAGGTGTTTATTCCACCCACGCCACGCATCTTTGCAAGAACCCTAACATAGCTGTGTGCCGGTGTAGGGAGTTCGTGTTTATGCCATGCTTCCTCAAGCTGGCCGGTGCTGTAGGGGAGTACCGAAAAATGAAACATATCCTCTGCTTCAAATTTTAATTGCTTACCATCTTTATTTCTTAAGGTGAAGCACCTGCTGTAGCTGTGGCAACCATACTCCTGTGGTACAAGATAGTCAGGCTGCATATTATCAAGTGGGATAGTATATCCACCGTATACACCACCGTTATAACGATCGGGGTAGGTTTCCCCGCTGTACCCCACATAGCTATAGGCAGTAATAGGATCTATTGTAACAAGTTGTAGGCCAAATAGCGGTAGCTGAGGCAAGCCCTCTTTACCGTTAAACTTAAGCTCTACCGTAATATGTCCGCTAGCATCGATAATATAGCAAACATCTGTCTCGTTACCCTGTAGAGTATCATAGCTGTAACGTATAACAGCCTTGTAATCCACTAGCTCGGCCGTCATCTTTGTGGCTACACTATACCTATCGGCTACAGCCCAGCTGCCGCTACGCTGTGTAAAGCCGCAGGCGGTATCATTCTCGGTAGGTGCTCTCCAATAGGTAGGCAGTGCTGCACGGCACAACCACTCGGTGCCGGCATAGTTTATCGATACAGGCCCGCCCTTAACGGTAGAGAAAAGCATGCTAAAGCCCTCACCCTTTACACCGTAGTGCAGGTTGCCCTCTATAAGTTGTAACGGGCTGTTTGACATATCGGATTTTTTGCTGTAATGCCGATACGTATTATTAAAATTGTCGTGGATTATACGTTGCTTGGCGGTAGAGTAGAAATACCTTACCTCCTGCATTGCAGGTTTTTCTTTTCGCTCGGCAGATACTATGCCATTGCCCGAGAAGTTGTAATCGGTAGGCCTATCGCCAAAATCACCGCCATATCCGAGCACATATTTTCCGTCAACATTATGAAGTAATGCCTGGTCTATATAGTCCCAGATATAACCGCCATGGTATCCCTCGTATCTATCGTATAAACTCATATAGCTTTGAAATCCGCCGAGCGAGTTGCCCATGTTATGCATATACTCACAGAGCAAAAATGGCTTTTTGCCGTCTGTCTTCATATACTCTTCGCATTGCTCGGGAGGAGAATACATGTGGCTCTCTACATCGCTTATTGCTTCAAAATCTCTATTGTGAAAGCAACCCTCGTAGTGGACGATGCGTGATGGGTCTTTTCGTCTGAAATAGTCGGCCATGGCCAGAAGATTATCCCCAACGTAGGATTCGTTTGCGCATGACCAGAAAAGTATACTGGGATGGTTTTTATCCCTCTCAAACATAGATACAGCACGATCGATAGTTACATCTCTCCACTGTTGCAGGCTTCCCGGCACGTTAGTGGTTATATGTATGGCATTATTCTTTTGCCAGGTGCCGTGGGATTCCATGTTAACCTCGTCCATCACCGTAATCCCGTTACGATCACAAAGCTCATACCAAAGGCTGTTGTTTGGGTAGTGGCTTGTACGAACGCTATCTATGTTGTTGCGCTTAAAAATCTCTATATCGGCATGCATATCACAAGCCGTAATGGCACGCCCCGTTTCGGGGTTCCATTCGTGGCGGTTCACGCCGTTAATCATTAGTTTTTTGCCGTTTAAAAGTAATATATTGCCCTTTTTTTCAAATCTCCTAAAGCCAATATCCTGCCGGACTAGCTCCGAAACATTACCGCTGTTATCATACACCGTTAGGGTAAGTAGGTAGAGGTTGGGGCAAAATTTATCCCATAGTATAACATCATCAACAGCAATTGTAGGTGACACAAAATAGCTGTCGCTGTTTTCTGCCGGCTCGGCGGTAGTGTTTTCTGTATATACAAAGTCTGGCTTGCCGGAATATATTAGCTGGCCTGTAGGGCCTGTTAACAAAATTTTAATATTTGGATTTTGCGTACCCGATATTTTCAGCTTTACCTTGAGTTCACCATTCTGTAGAGAGCTATCGACCGTAGTTACAGCAAACAAATCCTCAACATGAACAGCCGGCTTTGCATACAATATTACATCACGGAATACGCCACTAAAGCGGAAAAAATCTTGATCCTCTATCCAACCAAAACAGCTACGTTTATACACCTCTACACAAAGGCGATTGTCGGTCTCCTTTATATAGGGGGTTAGTTCGAAGTGTGAGGGGGTAAAACTGTCCTGGGAATAGCCGATAAATTCGCCATTTAAAAACAGCGAGAAAGCCTGCTCTACACCACAAAAGTTAATGCACACCTTCTTGCCTTTGAAGGGCTCCGGCAGGTCAAAATATTTCACATAAGAGATAACAGGGCTATCTTGCAAATCTATTAATGGCGGGAGAATATCTGCCTTGCCATCCCATGGGTACTGGGTGTTTACATACTGTATATTGCCCAAACCCTGTAGCTCGGCATGCCCGGGGACATGGATATCACAAAATTCGGCTAGCTTAAAATTTGATTTATAAAACTCTATCGGCCTATCCTCAAGCCGTGGGCTGTAGTGTGCAAGCCAGCTACCGTTAAGCGAGTGATGAAATGTGCTTATATCATCATTCATGCCCTGCTCATCGGCATAAAACTTATGGTCTGAATGTGCATCAAGCCTGTTGATTTTGTAGATCGAGGGGTCTTGTAGTTGTTTAATAATATCCATGTTTTCCACCTTTTTAGCAAATTCTTTCCATCCTTAACAGCCCATTATCATCTGGTTCCATAAGGCCATCTTTGTAAGAAAATCCGAATTTTTTATAAAATGAATGAGCCGTTAATGATGCATGAACCTCGATTCGCTTTGCACGTAAAAACAACTCATCCTGTTCTAATGTACGCATAACAGCAGCCCCGATACCCCTTGAGTGATATTCTGGAAGCACATAAATTGCAAGTAGAATACTCTGTGTTTTACTGCCCATAAGGCTACCGATACTCCCGGTGGCTATGATAACATCACCATCAAGAAGAACATACATATGTGCGCCGGAGGCAAGCTCAATAATCTTGCCCTCATCATACTGCTTCGCAAGCTCCTGCATTTCTGATAATGGATAGTCCCTAGAGTTAATTTCTATAAAGTTTCTGCCAATAAGGCATGAAACCTCACCGGCATCCTCTTTACAAAACCTTCTTATCTGCATATTATTAAGCTAGTTAGCCTTGAAAGCTTTTAAAAGCCTGAAAATATCCTCGATAACTGATGCTAAATCCTGCTTTGCACGCTTCTTTGCCTCGGGATACAGCACTGCAACCCTGTTAATGCTAAAGATAGCAGTTAAGCCCATATCATAGAGTTGTTCCGAACCGGCACCCACGTCTCCTACTATTGCAATTGTCGGAACATTCTTGGCAGATGTTCTTTTTGCAACACCGGCAACAACCTTACCTCTTGCACTCTGGCCGTCTATCCTTCCCTCACCGCTGATAACAAGATCGGCATCTGATAGTAGCTCGTCAAAGCCAACGGTATCCAGCACGGTATCAATACCCATATTAAGCGTTCCGCCAAGTAACGAGTTTAGCCCTGCGCCCATACCTCCTGCGGCACCACCGCCGGGTATGGTTGTAACGTCTATTCCTAGATCTTTGGCAACTATATTAGAAAAATGTACAAGATTTGCATCTAAAAATTTCACCATGTCCTCGTCGGCACCTTTTTGCGGGCCGAATATGTAGGCGGCACCATTTTCACCGTAGAGTGGATTGTCTATATCACACATTATGGTGATCTTCGCTTTTTTCACAAGATCGGAAAGTCCACTTACATCAATTTTTTCAATCTCGTTAAGTGTGCCACCAACCGGAACAAACTCATCGCCTTTATTGTTAAAGAATTTAACGCCTGCAGCTGCTGCGCACCCTGTGCCGGCATCGTTTGTGCTACTGCCGCCAAGGCCTACAACAACGTTTTCGCATCCGTTTTCCACCGCATGAACTATCAGCTGGCCAACACCATAGGTGGTAGTTTTACAGGGGTTTTTATTATCCTCTACAAGGGGGAGGCCGGCACAAGCTGCCATCTCTATAACGGCGGTTTTACCATCATGTATTACACCGTAGAAACCCTGCATATCTTCAAAATAAGGGCCCTTAACGGTTACGGTTCTTTTTTCGCCCGGTAGTGCTGCTAAAAATGCATCTACACTGCCCTCACCGCCATCGGCAACAGGTACGCTTACAACCTGCGCATCGGAGAACTTTGCTATACTATTTTTAAGAATGTCACAAACCTCGACAGAGGACATTGTGCCTTTAAATGAATCCGGAATAAGTACGACTTTTTTCATAATTCCACCACCTTGTTATAACATGTTTATACGTTGAATATAATACCATGAAATCAATAACAATGCAACAGAATATGTGATATTATTCTATTTGTTTACCCTTTTATTATAAGCCTAAGGCTCTTTTTAAAAATAGTTCTGTACACTATGTGTTGTGTTTCGGCCGCTAAGGCTTGTTTTGTAATACTATTTATAGGTAGCGCTAATAAATATGCAACGCAAATCCCTAACTATGAAATAAGCTGTTAGTACATTTTCAAAAGGTAAATTATGGCAAGATGTAGCGGATAGAATAGATAAAACATCATAGAGAGTGCTTTGGATTTAATACCGCGTTTGCCATTGTATAGGTAGATAAATATCCACGCACCAAATATACCGTAAACGGCATAGTTTTTTAATAGCTCTGTAGGTAAAAAGCCAACCGGCTCCACCACCGGAACAATATAGAAAAACCAACCTACCGCCGCAAAACAGATAAACTGAATAAGCTTGTTATTATGATAATATCCAAAACACAATATCCACAGCACGGCTACAAAGTTCCAATCGCCATAGTCGGCAACAAGGCAGATAACAATAATAGCCGCAAACTTTAATGCGAGATGAACCTTAGGGCTTTTAGAGATAACAAGTGCAAGCAGGCCGAGGAAAAGAGGCCACATTACACTTGTTTTTTCTATGGGGAAAACAGCATACCCGTTTAATAATACATACGGGACATGTGATATGATAGCAAACAGAAATAACCTCAGTAAATAGTGTGTTATATTTTTGGTGTAGTGGTATCCCTCGGCTATTAAAAAGCAAAATATCGGTGCTGCAAAGCGCCCTATAAAACGCATTATTATGTAAATCTCATCGTGCCCGATAAAGAATGCAGATGCAACATGATCGATAAGCATAATTATTACAGCTATTATTTTAAGCTTATTAGATGTCATAAAGGTTCACCTATGGTTTTTATAATATATATGTGCCTGAGTATTTGTTCTTGACTAAACAATCATTACTTTTTATAATTAAAAAGAATGGAATTTGAAATAGGGATGAAAAATTGGCTGAAATTAAAAAGAACAAGGATAACAGTTTTCTTGCAACTGCACCGATAGGTAGGTTGCTTTTTAGGATGGCAATACCAACTATAGCCGCACAGCTTATAAACCTGCTTTATAACCTTGTAGATAGGATGTATCTAGGGAGAATCGCGGGGGGGGGGGCACTTGCGTTAACCGGGGGGGGGGTTTGCCTCCCTGTTATAATAATCATTACCGCCTTTTCGCTGCTTGTAGGATTTGGAGGTGCACCACGTGCCTCTATACTATTAGGATCGGGTGATGTGAAATCTGCCGAAAAGGTAATAGGAAGCTGTTTTAGCACACTGGTTATCGTATCGATAGCCGTCACGGCCTTCTTTATGATTTTTGGTGAAGAGTTGCTTTATGTGTTCGGTGCAAGTGATGAGAGTATAGAGTATGCTTACGGTTATCTTAGCATATATACCTACGGGACAATCTTTGTTCAGCTATCTCTCGGCCTTAATACATTCATTACGGCACAGGGTTTTACCAAAGTAAGCATGATGACGGTAGTGATAGGCGCAATTACTAATATAATTTTAGATCCGATTTTTATCTTTGCCTTTGAAATGGGGGTGCAAGGTGCCGCACTCGCTACAGTAATATCGCAGGGAATATCCGCAACATTCGTTGTGTTATTTCTATTTAGCCATAAAAGCAATATAAAGATAAAACCCCAATATTTAGTGCCCGATCCAAAGGTTATGTTGCCCTGCATAGCTCTGGGCTTTTCCCCCTTTATAATGCAGATAACCGAAAGCCTAACGATCATAAGTTTTAATTCATCGCTACTAAGATATGGTGGTGATATTGCGGTAGGTGCAATGACAATCTGCTCATCTGCGATGCAGCTTGTAATGCTACCGTTACAAGGGCTTTCGCAGGGTGCCCAGCCTATAACCGGTTATAACTATGGGGCGGGCAACACCGATAGGGTTCGTAAAGTTTTTAAAACCTTGCTTATATGTTGTATCACCTTTACCGCTACGATGTGGGTTTTAATTATG
>CAYJOX010000016.1:0-6443 GCA_964371915.1 uncultured Oscillospiraceae bacterium | reverse complement strand
CTGCTGGCCATGCTGTTTACCGATGATGCCGAGCTGATTGAATATACAAAATTTGCCCTGCGCATCTATATGGCAGGAACATTAACCTTTGGTGCTCAGATATCATGTCAGATGACATTTCTTGCCCTTGGCCGTGCCAAAGAATCGGCAGTGGCCGCACTTATGAGGAAGGTTATACTTTTGATACCGTTAATATTCATACTGCCAAACTTTTTTGAGAACAAGGTAATGGCAGTTTTCATGGCCGAGCCGATTGCAGATGTATTGGCGGCTACCTTTACCACGATACTGTTTACCTTTACATTTAAGCGTGTACTTAAAAACAGAGAGCAAGAGCTACAGCCCTAGTAATCTTTTAGCATTTTTATAAAAGATAAAATCCTGTTCCTGCTGTGAAAGCCCACAGGATTTTATTGCATTATACTCTTTTTTGGGGTTTCCCCATGGGTTGTCGCTAGCAAAAAGAATCTTATCGGCACCATGTGCTTTAACTATATTGCAAAACTGCTCCTTGCTGTAGTGTTCACTGCCCATAGAGCAATCAAGGTAGATATTACTGCCACACAGCCGATCTAAAACCTCATCCCACATTAACATGCCGCCAAGGTGTGCCGCTATCATAACACCACCTTTAAGCAGCCTTGCAACATCGGCAAACATTGCAGGGGTGCTTTTAAATGGTGGCTTATATGCGATGTCAAAACCGCTATGTTGTAGTATGAACAACCCATTGTTAAAGGCGTAGTCATAGATTTTTAACATCTCTGGGGCGTTAACGATAAAATCTTGGTACTGTGCGTGTAGCTTTATACCCTTTAGCCCATACGAAACAACCAGATCTATATCTCTGCGGTAGTTGTCACTATGTGGGTTAATACTGCCAAGTGGTATTATCTGCTCGCTAGCTATATTCGCAGCCCAGCTACACAGCGCCTTCGTCTGTTCCGGCTTTGTTGCTATAGGTAGCACGACAGAAATATCAACACCATCATGCTCCATAGCAGACAGAAGGTTTGCTATAGTGCCGTTAGTGTGTGTCTGTTTACCCTCTTCGTAGTTGCTAAGCAACCCTTCCATAGCCCTTTTTGCAAGCCTATCCGGGAAGGCGTGCACATGGAAATCTATAAGCATTAAAACCCCTTTTCCCAATCAATTTGCGGGGCATCCCCCATCATAAGCTTATAGCCGATTCCTTTTATATGAAGTATATTTATATCCTGTTTTAGGTATGAGAGCTTGCGTGTCAGCATTGTTACATAGTCATCGACACTATCGGCCTTAATGGACTCCGATAAGATGTTGTAGGGGATAATATTTGTCTCGTTTTTCATAAAGCATTCCAGCAAAACAGTCTCGTTCTTTGAAAGCTCTACGCTTTTTTGTCCTATTGCAACGGTGGATGTCTCAGAATTTAGGCAGATATCACCAAGCTGAATAATATCATCTTCGTTTGCACCGGTTACGGCGCGTATCTTTGAAACCAGATCATCAACATTAAAAGGCTTTGTAACATATGCACTTGCACCGAGAGACAAGCCCTTTTGGATATTGTCGTCCGCTCCTAGTGCCGTTGTGATGATTACCGGCGTAAGAATATCGTTCTTGCGCATCTTTTTAAGAACTGCAAAACCATCTAACTTAGGGAGCATTACATCAAGAATAATGACATCAAAAAGGCCGGACATTGCCGCATGCAACCCCTTTTTGCCATCGCTGACCGTATCACACTCAAAGCCGCGGTTCTTAAGTATTTCGCAAAGAGCCTCACGTAGATTAGGTTCGTCCTCGACTACTAATATTCTCATAATATCACCTTAAATTCTGCGTAGCTGCCGACCTCACCGCCGGCAGTAATTTTTCCTTTATGTCCTGCAACGATAGATAAAGCAATAGGAAGCCCAAGCCCATATCCACCGCTACTCCTTTCCCTTGCAGCATCACTGCGGTAAAAGCGTTCAAATATCTTTTCTCGCTCAGATACCGCGATTCCTTTGCCGGTGTTTTTCACAGTTAGCAATAGCCTGTTTTGTAGCTTAGATAACGATATTGTTATCTCCCCACCAAGCTCGGTGTGTTTTATGGCATTATCTACCAGTATGGCAACGACCTGCTTTAATCTGTCCTCATCACCCATATAGCTAAGATCGGGTGTTATATCAAGAACTAACTTCTTGCCTTCCTCATATACCTTTCCCTCGAAAGACATCGAGGTAAGGGCCACCATGTCTGATATACAGAAGGAGGTCATGTTGTAAGAAACACGGTCTCTCTCATTGCTTGCAAGGTATAGAAGATCTGCCACAAGCCGATGCATTCTTTTGGTTTCAGCCTTAATAAAGCCAAGCCACTTCACCTCGCCATACTGCTCTATCAATAGGTCGGTGTTGGCGCTTATTGTAGCTATCGGAGTTTTTAACTCGTGGGAGGCATCGGCTATAAAACGGCGTTGTGATTCGAATGCCTTTTCCACCGGCTCTATTAGCCAAGCAGAAAGCCAAAAGGATATTGCGAACATTGCCAGTATTCCGGTAGATCCTATTACAATTGTTATGAACAGTAGCCTGCTTAGAAGGTTGTTTTCTACCGAAACATCTAAAAATGCTACAACCGAACCATCATCATTCTGTGCGACGAGATAGATCATCTCGTCTATTGTTCCGGTTGGCCGGTTGCTCTGTATGGCTATGTTTACCTTTTCCATCATTTCCTCATCGGTAAATGATATATAGCCATATTTAACGGTCTCTAAAACGTTCTGTTCCTCGTCTAAAAAAACGATATATCTGTCGCTGTTTTCAAGTATATTTACGGCCTCGTTAAGCTGGCCGTTAGGAGTTATAAACGATTGTAGCTGCTCACGGTTTTGATTCTGGCTCGCAAGTGTCATTATGACGTTAAGCGACACAACAAGTAGCACTACAACAAGCGTCAGCAGTGTCATTATAATTATTAAGAATTTGCTCCGCAGGCCGCGGATCATTCCTTTATTCTTCACGCAATAAAACTCCAATTTCCTTCAGGCTATCCAGAACGGATGTCGTAACAGCATCCGCTTCGGTATCTGTTAAGGTTGCATCGTAGGATTGCAGCTTAAGGCTGTATGCAAGGCTGCGCCGCCCCTCGCCCAGACGCAGGCTCTCAAATACGTCGAACAACTTTAGATCGATCAGCAGTTTGCCCGCCGCCTTGCGAATAACATTTGCAATCTCTCGGTGTGGTATAGTTTTATCTGCAACAAGGCAGAGATCACGTGTTAGTGCAGGATATTTAGATAGATGCTTATAGATTGTAGTTCCTCCCGATAGCTCGTAAAGTGTATCTAGTGATATATCGGCAATATAACACCTTGTCTTAATTCCGTATGCGGCGGCAACATCAGGGTGTAGCTCGCCTATGGTAGCGGCAACGGTATTTCCAACCTTAAGCGATGCTGCGCGTCCGGGGTGCAGATAGGATATGTTCTGTTCCGCAAAGCCCTCTACCTCTTCGGTAGATGCGGCCGCAAACAGCCCCTCGGCCATTCCTTTTATGGTGAAAAAATCGACATCCGGCCCATACATGCCGATAATAACCTTCTTAGGCTCATCCGGCAGTATATAAGGATCGTCAGATTGTGCCTTTCGATATTCGGTAGCAAACTCAAACATTGCACAGTGTTGTGCCCTTGCATTGTAGTTAGTAGCAAGTACTGTAAGCATGGAGGGGATTGCTGTGGTGCGCATTATAGATGTATCCTCGCCAAGCGGATTTAGTATCTCTACCGCATTACGTAGCTCGTCATCCTGAGGAAGCCTTAATAGGTCGAAATGGTTGCGGCTGTAAAAGGAGAAACTCATATTCTCAAACAGGCCGTATCCTATTAGCTTATCTCTCATCTCCTCGTCAAAACGCTGGCGCTCGGATGAGCGTGCACTTCCGGATGCCTTTATAGGTGTCGATGGTAGCTTGTTATAACCATAGATTCTTGCAACCTCCTCCGCAAGGTCACAGGATAGCTTTACATCATAGCGGTAGTAGGGAACGCTCACATTATTACCGTCTATTGTAAATCCAAGGCTTGTTAGTATCTTGTCCATCTCTGCCTTAGCTACATCGGTGCCGAGTAGGGTGTTAATGTCGTTTGGATTGTATGGTACATTGCGTGGCTGCGGCTTTTGGGTATATACATCAATAATGCCGCTTTCAACCTCGCCACACTCTAACTTTTCCACGAGGGATAGTGCATAGAAAAGTGCAGGCAATGTATTCTCGGGCGATAATCCCTTTTCGAACCTTGCGCTACTTTCGGTACGCAGTAACAGTTTTTTTGCGGTGTTTCTGACCGAAGGGCCGTCAAAACAGGCCGATTCAAACACAACATCCACCGTGTCGGGATATATTCCGGAGAACTCCCCTCCCATAACACCGGCAACGGCAATCGGCCCTTTAGTATCGGCGATAACGGTTGCCTCGTTGCTAAGTTTGTGTGTTGCACCATCGAGAGTTACAATCTCCTCTCCCGATATAGCCTGGCGAACGGTAATGTGTGCGCCGTTCACATAACGTAGATCAAATGCATGCATAGGGTGGCCAAACAGCAGGCAGATATAGTTGGTAATATCTACAATGTTGTTGATAGGGCGCATGCCACACATTCTCAACCGGTGGCGAAGCCATGCCGGAGATGGGGCTATCTTGACATTCTTTACTATTGCAGCGGTATAGCGGCTACAATTTTTGGTGTCGATATCCACCTTGATTCTATCCCTTGCCACACCCTCGGCAGGGTATGCTGGGACGGTAAGGTCGTTAAAAGGTTTATCGAAGGTAACGGCGGCCTCCCTTGCAAGGCTGCGAACCGATAGGCAATCGGGGCGGTTAGGCGTGATTTCAAACTCTATTGTCATATCGTCAAGCATTAAAAGCGGAACGATATCCTCGCCTACCTTATCGCTAAACTCAGGCGGCAGTATCATAATGCCGTCCTCGCCTCCGCAATCCGGAAAATCATTCTCGGTTAGGCCAAGCTCCGGTAGGCTACAAAGCATTCCCTCGCTTAAAACCCCTCTTAGTTTACCGGATTTAATTTTTTTCCCGTCCGGCAGTACCGAACCGTTAAGTGCTACCGGTATAATATCGCCGGCAGTTAGGTTTGTTGCGCCGGTAACTATGGTTAGCTCTTTTCCAACGTCCACACGGCAGACAACAAGCTTGTCGGCATCCGGATGCCGGTCGATAGAGGTTATGCGCCCAACAACAATGTTTTTAACTCCATCGCCGAGGCAGTCGACTCCCTCTACCTTAGAGCCGCTCATGGTCATTCCCTCCACAAAATCGTGGCGGGATATATTATCAAGCTTTACAAAATCCGAAAGCCAGCTATATGCAAGTTTCATAGATTAAAAGTCCCTTTCCTAAAAGTTAAAATTGCTGTAGAAAACGCAGATCACCATCGTATAGTAGGCGCATATCATCTATGCCGTATCGTAGCATCGTAATACGCTCAAGCCCTACTCCAAAGGCAAAGCCGCTGTACTCTTCAGGGTCTATTCCACAGCCGGAAAGCACATTCGGGTGAACCATTCCACAGCCGAGTAGCTCGATAAAACCTTCTCCCTTACAAAGGCCACAACCCTTTCCACCGCATTTGAAACAGCTCGCATCCATCTCGGCCGATGGCTCGGTGTAGGGGAAGTGGTGCGGGCGAAAGCGTACAGTGCAGGAATCGCCGTATAATTTTTTTGTAAAAGTTTCGAGAGTGTTTTTTAGATTCGTAAAGGTAATGCCCTTGTCGATGATTAAGCCCTCAATCTGGTGGAAGATGGGGGAGTGAGAGGCGTCAACTGCGTCGCTGCGGTATACTCTACCCGGCACTATTATTCGTATTGGTGGTTTTTCTAGCTCCATAGTACGAATCTGCATAGGGCTGGTCTGGGTGCGCAGAAGCTGTTGCTCGTTAATATAAAATGTATCCTGCGTATCCCTTGCGGGGTGGGTTTTGGGCATGTTAAGCATCTCGAAGTTGTAGCGGTCAAGCTCGATCTCGGGGCCTTGTCTAACCTCAAAACCCATGCCTAAAAATATCTCTTTAAGTTCACGCAGAACAAGTGTCATCGGGTGAAGTTTGCCCATCTGCGGCATCTTGCCCGGAAGTGAAACATCTATTCGCTCTGCCTCAAGGCGCTGCTGTGCCTTTGCTTCCTTTAATAATGTAAGCTTTGCCTCTATCTCGCCTGTAACAGCCTCTCGCACCTCGTTAACCATTGCACCCATTGTGGGGCGCTCCTCCGGTGATAGAGAGCCTAACCCTTTTAGAAGCTCTGTAATGGTACCTTTTTTGCCCAGATATTCAATCTTGATCTGTGCGATTTCCTCCTCAAGATTGGCAGTTTTTAATCTGCCGAGGGCATCCTCTTTAAGTTGTTGTAGCTTTTCTTTCAAAACTGGACCTCTTTCATTTAAAC
>CAYJOX010000015.1:0-16792 GCA_964371915.1 uncultured Oscillospiraceae bacterium | reverse complement strand
TAAAATATAATCCTTACCGAGTGTTCGGTAAACATTAGGAGGATAGTTTAAACAAGAAAGGATTGGTATTTAAAGTGAAAAACATCTTAAAAAAGTTAACGATTTATCTGATGGTACTATCGATTTTAGCACTTACAGCCTGTTCGTCCGAGGAGAGCACATCAACCGCTACTCCGGATGCTCCGGATGCAACCAGCGAGGGTGGTGATACAGCCGCCGAGGGTGAGGCAGTAACGTTAGATGCATGGACATTCTCATGGATTCCTAGCTATGATGATTATTTTGCCGGCACGGTAGACAAATTTGCCGCAGAAAATCCGGGTGTAGACATTACATATACAACAATGCCTATGCCGGAGCTTAACGATAAGCTGGCAATTTCCCTTTCAGCAGACGACGGCCCCGACCTATTTAAGGCTGTAGATGTAATGCCATATATCAACGCAGAACTTATTGTAGAGATGCCGGCAGACCTACAGGAGCAGGAGAAAGCGTTACTATACGAGCAGTGGATACCTGATCTTGGAACAGACGGCAAGCTATACAGCCTACCGGATATCGGCGGCCCGAAACTACTACTATATAACACCGAGATGTTTGCAGAGGCCGGCCTTGAAGGCCCACCAGAAACATGGGACGAGCTTGTAGAGTATGCAGAAAAACTTACAGTATTTGAAGGCGACACTATGGTACGCGCAGGCATTCAGTACAACATGGGAAGCAATGCAAACTACCTACCCACACTATCGGCATTTATGCTTACAAACGGTG
Source organism: uncultured Oscillospiraceae bacterium (assembly GCA_964371915.1). Taxonomy (GTDB): domain Bacteria; phylum Bacillota; class Clostridia; order Oscillospirales; family Ruminococcaceae; genus CAYJBH01. Next base: position 16,021 of record CAYJOX010000015.1, on the reverse strand, counting down.
GTGACTTTATAACCGAGGATGGCGAACTTATCTTTAACAGCCCTGAGAGCGTTGAGGCCCTTCAGTTCTGGCTAGACCTTGATCAGGTACACAACGTAACAAGCTTCGACTTTGCAAGCGACAGCTACTCATTAGGCCATGCCGCAATGGTAATCGATGAAAGTAACGTACTTTCCTCGCTAGAGACAAACAACCCGGAGATAGCAGAGAAGACAGCGTTTGCACTTATTCCCCCTAAAGATGAGAACGGCACCGCAGTACCACAGGGCTACACCTTTAAATGGATGGTTAGCGCAGCATCAGAGCACCAGGATATAGCATGGGATTTCCTTGTACACTATGCACATGATTGGGCAGCCGAGGGTGCAATGCAGTTCTATATGCCTATCTTCTACCAGGCAGAATCTGAGGCCGCTATTCAGCAGCTGACAGACGAGGGCAACGATGCTCTACTACCACTATACGAGAGCTCCGAGCTATCGGTTATTCGCCCGGCATCATGGCGTTCCTACACCGTACCGGTTGGTGAGTGGATGGAAAGAGCAATGTTAGGCGAGGTTTCGGCACAGGAAGCACTTGACGGTGCACTACCTGAGGTACAGGCCGCACTTGATGAAGGTGGCGCATTCTAAGAAATTAAACAGGAGATAAGTAATGAGAGTTTTAATGTTAGACATAGACACACTGAGAAACGACCATCTTGGTTGTTATGGCTATGGTAGGGATACCTCCCCTAACATAGACTCCATTGCCGGTGATGGGGTGGTATTCGATAGATATTACTGCCCCAACGCCCCCTGCCTACCCTCTCGCGCATCGCTTGTCAGTGGCCAATACGGTATACATAATGGCGTTGTGGGTCACAGCGGCACAGCCGCCGACATGAGGTTAGAGGGCGAGGCACGAAACTTCATCTCGGGCTTTAGCATGAACAATCTTTTTATGCAGTTTAGGGAAAAAGGGATGCACACAGCATCATTTAGTAGCTTTGCCGAAAGGCATTCTGCATGGTGGTTTAATGCAGGGTTTAACGAATGCTTTAATATCGGCATGGGCGGCAAGGAATCTGCCGAGGAGCTTAACCCACATGTACTAAACTGGCTTGAGAAAAACGGTAAAAACGATGATTGGTTTTTACATATAAACTACTGGGATCCACACACACCCTACCGTGCACCGGCAGAGTTTGGCAACCCTTATAAGGACAAGTCACTTTGCGACGACTGGATTACCGAAGAAATCTTTAACGAGCATCTACTACATATAGGCCCACACGGCCCACACGAGATTAATATGTGGGACGATGAGGCAAACCCCAAATACCCAAGGCACCCCGGCTCACTTAAAACGGTGGCCGATGCAAAAAACTTTATCGATGAATACGACTGCTCTATAAGGCACAACGATGATATGATAGGGCAGGTTATAGATTGGTTTAAAAACAACAACCTTTACGATGACTTAGCGATAATCATCACATCCGACCATGGCGAGAACATGGGCGAGCTTGCCATTTACGGTGAGCATGCAACGGCGGACGAGCCTACCTGCCATATACCGCTTGTAATAAAATGGCCGGGAGGACAAAAAGGAGTACATGCAACAGGTTTTCATGATAATGTAGACCTACTGCCAACCCTAAGAGAACTGCTTTGTATCGAAACCCCTTTACACTACGACTACAAGCTAGACGGTGTAAGTTTTGCAAAAACCGTACTAAACGGCACCGATATGGGCAAGGAATCACTCGTTATCTCGCAGTGTAGCCATGTGTTACAGCGTAGCGCCCTATTTGATGATTATCTTTATATACGCACCTACCATGGTGGTGGGCACCTTTTTGATAGAGAGATGCTCTTTAATATTAAGGATGACCCACATCAAACCAAAAACATTGCACCCAGCTTCCCAGAGCTCTGCTGCAAGGGGGCAAAGGTTATTCTTGATTGGCAGGATGCCATGATGGAAAAATCCGATTTTGAGGCCGACCCATTATGGACAGTAATGAGACAGGGAGGCCCCACCCACAGCAAAGGCTTAATAAAACCCTTTATGCAAAGATTAGAGGGTACACCTAGGGCATATGGCATAGAAAAATTAAAGGAAATGTATCCAGATGGTTAGAAAGGAATGTGCATAAGATGAAGCTAAAGTTAGGACATAAAGAAAGAATAGGTTTAGTCCCCTATGTTTTCTTGGCACCGGCAATTTTATATTTTTTAATAGTTAACCTCGGCACACTTATCTATACCGGCGCAATAAGCCTGCAGGATTTAAGCCTGTTAAACATGCGTGATGGCGGTGAATTCGTAGGGCTCGAAAACTATATAAAGTTATTTGAGTTTGAGAGATTTCATATAGCAATATGGAACACATTGGTTTATACCTTTTTCAATGTAATAATCGGCTGTGCTATATCGCTGCTACTTGCGGTACTTATCGAAAGTTTAGCAAGTAAATTTTTAAAGGCATCTATCCGCACAATATCCTACTTTCCGGTAATTACCTCCAGTGTTGCGGCGGCGCTTATCTGGCAGTTTATGCTTGAAACACGCCTTGGCCTTGTAAACTCTATGCTTACATCGGTTGGGTTGTCGTCTGTTTCATGGCTCACCGACCCATCTGCCGCAATGGTATCGGTTATTATAGTATCTATCTGGAAAACAACCGGTTATCGTATGATGCTATACCTCAACGGATTACAGAATATTTCTAACAGCTATTACGAGGCGGCAACCATAGATGGAGCAAACATCTTTCAGAAGTTCTTCTATATCACCTGGCCCCTATTAAGGCCAACTACCGCATTTGTGCTTATAACTTCCTTTATAAGCTCGTTCCAGGTTTTTGCCGAGATATATGTACTTACAGGCGGCGGCCCGGGTAATGCTACAATAACATTAGTACAGCTTATCTACGAAACCGCATTTAGTGATAGAAACCTCGGCCTAGGTTCTGCGATGAGTATTGTCATGGTTGCAGTATTGATAATAATATCTGCAATAAACTTTAAGGTTACAGGCGGTAACAAGGCTGCCGACAATTAACAACTATTTTAGGAGGTTACAGTGAGTAGCATAGCAGGAGGTTTGCAAAACGGGCCGGCAGGCAATAACGACGTAGCAAAAAAGTTGCTTATAAAGGTTATATTATTCTTAATCTTGGTACCGTTTGTAATAATAACGGCATTCCCCTTTATCTGGACAGTTTTAACATCGTTTAAAACCACACAGGAGGTAGCGGCCTATCCGATAGTATGGATACCGGCACAGTTTAACTTTGATAACTACGCCGAGGCGCTGGAACGATTTACCTTCGTAAGATATTTTATGAACAGCCTTATAGTGGCGGCGGTGGTAACCGTTTCGCAGGTTATATTCTCACTATCAAGTGGATTTGCATTTGCAAAGTATGATTTTAAGTTTAAAAACATAATCTTCTATCTTATACTTTCCGGTACGATGATACCGATGCAGCTAAAGATTATCCCAACCTATTTCTTTGTGGATACCATAGGGTTAATCGATACATTAACAGCACTTATTCTTCCCGCATTGATGACACCCTTTGGAATTTTCATGCTTAGGCAATATATGTCCAGCCTGCCTACCGAGCTAATGGAGGCGGCAAGAATCGACGGATGTGGGGAGTTTAAGATACTAACATCGATAATGACACCGCTCTGTAAAGCACCTATAGCTACACTTGTAATAATTGTTTTCATGAGCGTATGGAACGACTTCTTATGGCCATTGATTGCAATCAACTCTACCGAAAAGCGTACATTGCAGCTGGGATTGGCATTGTTCCAAAGCGATTTTGGTGCAACGCAGTACAACCTACTTATGGCGGCAACACTGCTTACGATGCTACCACTGATCATACTTTATATGTCCGCACAGAAATACTTTGTACAGAGCATTTCACAGAGTGGAATTAAGGGGTAATATATGAAAAAGCCAAATGTAATAATGATAGTTGCCGATGATATGGGCTATGGCGACTTCGGAGTGTTTTCGGAGGGAGGCGCCAAAACACCAATACTTGACAACCTTGTCTCGGAAGGTGTTTGTTTGACAGAGCACTATGCGGCATCGCCCGTCTGTGCACCGGCAAGGGCCGGAATGCTCACCGGCAGATATCCTAACCGCACCGGCGTAATAGATACACTGGAGATGAACGGCCTAGACCGGATGAATCTATGCGAGCGCACAATAGGGGATGCATTTAAGGATGCAGGTTATAAAACTGCCCTTATCGGTAAATGGCACTGTGGCTCTATCGGTGAAAAATATCATCCGAACCAACGTGGCTTTGAGGAGTTTATCGGCTTTCGTGGCGGATGGATGTACTTTAACGATTGGAAGATAGAGCGTAACGGCGTATTTGAAAAAAGTGACGGAACCTATATAACAGATCTTTTTACCGATGAAAGTGTTAACTATATCAAGAAGAATAAGGACAATCCATTTTTCCTGCACCTTGCATACAATGCACCACATTTTCCGTTCGAGGCACCCGAAGAGGATATTAAGGTATTTCGGGACATGGGTAAATTTAACGAAAAGGTATGCACATTATATGCAATGCTAGCCGTAATGGATAGGGGCATCGGCAGAGTTATGGACACCCTAAAAGAATGCGGTATAGATGAAAACACCATTGTAATGTTCACGAGTGACAACGGCCCCCAACTATATGGCGATGTTGACCGTTACAACTGCAACCTACGCAGTGAAAAGAAGTTTGTGTATGAGGGTGGAATAAAGGTACCCGCCATTCTACGCTGGCCGGGCAGGATAGAGGGCGGCACAAGAAACCACGACCTTATGACTCATTGTGACTGGATGCCTACCTTTATGTCGATGTGTGGTATTGAGATACCCGACGAACTAAGGCTGGATGGCCGTGACTTTACCGATATTCTTTTAAACGATGCAAAAGCAGAGTTTGAGCCAAAACATTTTTGGCAGTGGAATAGATACAAACCAATGCTTGAATGTAATGCTGCACACCGTGAGGGAAATTACAAGCTGATACACCCACCAATAGATGCGGCGATGAGCGTCACAAAAGAAGATATAGATATGGATATCTACGCAAAAGATCATATTGGTGAGATAACCGAAATAATACCTTTTGGGCAGCAATCAGACACGATTGTTATTCCACAGGGGCGCGCAGTTGAACTAGCCGGTAAAGCACAGGATGATAAAAAGCCGATTGTGAAAAAAACCGGTGACTTTTCCGATATAACCGATATTCCAAAGGCACAACTTTTCGATCTAGCTAACGACCCGGGCGAACAAAACGACCTTTACGATGAGATGCCGGAACTTGCTAGCAGGCTTACGGCCGAGCTAAAGGAATGGTTTGACGAGGTAGAGAGCGAAAGGCTACGCGGTTCAGATATCGAAAAGGAGGTGTAGCTTGGCAGAGCAACGTGTGATAAGCAAGGAGTTTGTGCTTGAAAAGCTAAAGGAGTTTGGCTACAACCCACTCGAAATAAAAGAGATTACGGGCGGAAGCAATCACTTTATCTTTGATGTAAAACTACCGGATAAAGAGGTTATAGTAAAGCTTGCAAAGCTACGCGATATGGGTTCTGACAACCACGAGGAACAGACAGACACATTGTTTGGCGGTAAACTATCACCACAGCGAGAGCAATATATAATAAACGAGATAAAATCAAGCGGTGCACATGCACCGGCAATGTATGGTATCTATCAGACGCAGCATGGGCAGCTTCAGGTAAGGGAAAAGCTTTTTGGAAACGATGCGTTTGAGCATATAAAGCAAAGGGGTTTTAAGCTAACCGATTATCTTGATTTTATTAAAAATGTGGCATCGGAGCTTGGCAAACTGCACTGCCTTCGGTATCCGTCGTTTGGCAACATTATGCCTGATGAGATAGAGCCACAGGGGATAACAAACTTTGCCGACCGTAGCCATATGCTAAATAACAGGATTATAGAAAGGTGCAGAGAAAAGAACTATTTTGAGGGTGACGAAGAGAAGCTTATAGTTTATTTCTTTGAGAATGCAACCGAGAAGTTAAGGCCGTTAATGGATAGGGTTACAAGAGCCCCCACCATGGTTATCACCGATCTGCATATGGGTAACTTCCTTGTAGACGATAATAATATGCCAACAGGTTTTTTCGATATCGAATCGGCACAGGCGGCGCCCTGCGAATATGAACTATTCGCACTCAGATTCTTTGTTTTTAATATATTCTCAGAGAAGGAGTTTAAAGAGGGCGAAAAGGTATTTTTTGAGGAATATTGCCGCTACAATAAAAACTTTACACTAGACGCCGATAGCGATAGCCTGATTGATTATTTTTCAGCCTGCAGGTTGCTTGAGATATCCCAATCCTATTGGGGATATGTAGACGGAATACGTGATTTTTGGGGCGCTAAATATAAAGCAATCCTAATCAACTATATCAAAACCGGTAGGATAGACTACGCTGCACTGGGTGATATATTACGTGAGCGTGATGGTACACCTAAAGGTGCAAACTAACACACATAAATAACAATTAATATATTGGAGGAAAAAAGATGAAATTTCAAACAGCTGAGCCGTTTCGCATTAAGGTAGTAGAGCCGGTTAAAAAGACAACAAAAGAATATCGCCAATCTGTGCTAAAAGATGCACAGTTTAACGCTTTTCGCATTAAGGCAGAGGATGTATATGTAGATTGCTTAACCGATTCCGGTACAACAGCAATGAGCTCGAAACAGTGGGCAGCAATGATGGACGGTGACGAGAGTTATGCCGGTTGCCAGAGTTTCTACCGCCTAGAAAAGGCAGTTAAAGAGGTATTTGGTATGCCTCATGTACAGCCTACCCATCAGGGCCGTGCCGCCGATTATATCATGGCTAAATACTATGCAAAGCCGGGCAAATATGCCTGTGGCAACATGCATTTTGATACATTTAGGGGTAATGCCGAGATTATCGGCGCAATACCGCTAGACTGTGTTATCGACGAGGGACTTGATACCTCCAGTGCACCGATGCCGTTTAAGGGCAACATCGATATAAGCAAGATGCAAAAGGTTATCGATGAGAATGGTGACGACAGCATCTCGCTAATCATCGTAACCGTTACCTGTAATAACAACGGTGGCCAGCCTGTATCTATGCAGAATATTAAGGATGTTGCAGCCTTTGCAAAGAAATATGATATTCCGCTGGTAATGGATAGTGCACGCCTTGCCGAGAACGCCTATTTTATTAAAACCCGTGAAGAGGGTTATGCCGATAAAACTATCCGTGAGATTACAAACGAGATGTTCTCCTATGCTGTTACAGCTACCATGAGCTCTAAAAAGGACGGAATGGTAAATATCGGTGGACTTATCACAACACGTGATCCTGATTTTTTTGATTTTGCAAACCAGATGGCAATCGTTCACGAGGGTTTCATCACCTACGGTGGGCAATCCGGCCGTGACATGGATGCACTTGCGGTAGGCCTTATAGAGGGTACCGAGGAATCCTACCTAGAGTACCGTACAAATCAGGTTAAATACCTTGGAGATCAGCTTATGAAGGCCGGTATTCCTATCGTACAGCCAACCGGTGGGCATGGCGTATATGTAGATGGACGTAAGTTCTTCCCACATATCCCACAGCATGAGTTCCCCTCACAGCGCCTTGTTGTGGCACTGTATGAGGAGGCCGGTATCCGCGCCTGTGAGCTTGGTGCTTGTGCCTTTGGTTCTAAAGACCCCGAAACCGGAGAGCCAATCTGGCCGGAACTTGAGACGATGAGAATCTGTGTATCCCGCCGTGTTTACACCAATAATCATCTCGATTGCATCGTAAATGCACTTAGTTATATCTACCAAAACCGTGATAGCTACAAGGGTATGAAGCTTGTATACGAAGGTAAGATTACATCACTTCGTCACTTTACCGCTGGCTTCGCAATGCTTTAATCGAATCATTAATTTAAGAAAGGTATTGTAACATGGCATTTAACTTTTACAACCCTACAAGAATACATTTTGGTGAGGGCAGGGTTAACGAGCTCGGCAGTGTGCTTAAAAAGCATGGCAAAAGGTGTATGCTTGTAACTACATCTAATAAAGAAGAGGTGCTAAAGCCACTTTATGATAGGGTTAAGGGTATTATCACCGATGCAGGGGTCGAGGTTATCCATTTTGATGAGGCGGTGCCAAACCCTACCGTTCAATCGATAGAAAAGGCGATAGGCATTGTGGCCGACAGGGGCATTGATGTTGTGGTTGCGGTTGGCGGCGGTAGCTCGATAGATACCGCAAAATCCATAGCACTGTTCCATGATGACCTAAAACCTGACTGGCCGACGATATTCGAAAAATATACAAGCCCGTTTGAGGAGTATCCATTATACGGTAAATCGGTAATGCCGCTTATAGCGGTACCGACTACCGCCGGCACAGGAAGTGAGCTTACCCAGGCAATGGTTATAAGCGACCTTACAACCGAGGAGAAGATATGTATCTTCCACGATAAGGTGTTCCCGCTTGAGGCGATAATCGACCCTGAGCTTACCTATACCCTACCCCGTGGCATAACAGCATCTACAGGCTTTGATGCCTTTAGCCACTCCTTCGAGAGCTATATGAGAAACGAGGCAAGCCCCTACACCATGAATCTGGGCTTAAGCTCGATGAAAAGGATAATCAACACCCTGCCAAAGCTTGTTAACAACCTATCGGATACCGACATGCGTAAAGAGATGTGCACGGCCGAGATGTTCTCCGGCATATCGCTTGCTAATGCGGCGGCAACGGTTCCACACCCTCTAAGTGAGATTGTGGGCGGTATTGCACCGAGAATAGCACACGGCCAGGCGCTTGCCTGCATCTACCCCGGCTACAGCCATTTTCAGGCAGGGCTAACCCCCGAAAAGGCGGTAGACATTATAAAGCTGTTTGACGAAACCTTTGTTGCAGATGCAGGGGCAGATGTTGCCACGACACTTCAAAAGCATATAACCGATTTTATACACTCTATCGGCATGAAAACATCGCTAACCGATTTAGGGGTTAGTGAGGAGGAAAAGGAAAAGATGAAAGTCCATTTCCTACTTGGGGTTCTACCATTTGGCTCTAAAGATCAGCTAACCGATATAATGATATCCGCATTTTAAATTAACATAAAAGGAGATAGTATGAAACACATTAAAATTGCAGCAGGCCTTGCACATGTAAGCTATGCACGTATAATCGACAGGGCCCTTGAGGCAGATAGAGCGGGTGTTGATTACATCCACTCCGATGCAGCTGATATGCACGACCTTAAAAACATGCAGCTGATGGGTGGACATCAGGTTATCGAGGGCCTTCGTGAGGAGATAACAAAACCTATAGAGTGCCACATCTACACAAGGGACTGTGACCGCCTGTTTATCGAGAAGCTAGCGGCTGTCGGTACATCTATGTTAGTACTTCCGGCCGAGCATTTTATCGGCGCACCGCTTGCCTATATTATAAGCTATTGCAGAGAGTTTGGCATGAAGTTTGGGCTAACACTGGGTTGCTATACCCCACTTAGCTTTGTTGAGGAATCGGTATATGATATCGACCGCCTACATATAGTTACACACGGTGTAGACGAGACAGACGGTAAGGATAACTGGGGCTGGCGCAGAAGTGCACCCGATCTTGTTAAGAGGGCACGTGCACTTATCGATAGAACAAACCCAGACTGTGAGCTTGCAATAGATGGCGGCCTACGTTTTGATAATATGGATCCGCTTATCGCCTGCAACCCCGATGTTGTTATACTATCCTCCGCAATATTCAGGGATCCCGATGGTATTACAGCAGGCGTTAAAAAATGTAGAGATGCACTGGATGCATCGGCCGAAAAACACGGTTTAAAATAAGGAACTTACAATGAATAAAAAGCAAAGCGAACTACGAAAAACCGAGGTAGAGGGCGCAAAAGGTGGCAGTGGAACATTCTACAACACACACATACTTGAAAAAGATGAGATGTGTGGCAAGGGTAGATATTTTGCAAGATGCACCCTAAAACCCGGTTCATCGGTAGGTGCACATACCCATATAGACGAAATGGAGGTCTACTATATCCTAAGCGGTAGTGGAATAATCATCGAAGATGAAAAGAAAACCGCGATAGCCGCTGGTGATGTAAACCTAGTAGGTGCAGGAGAAAACCACTCCATAGTTAACAACGGGGATGTAGACCTTGATTTTATAGCCGTTATTTTATATTCATAGTATTTCAAATAAAAAGAGCTACAACACGATCGTAAGATTTGTTGTAGCTCTTTTTTGCTGTTTATTATGCTGCATCCTCAAACTGGGAGTAGTATAGCTCGGCATAGAAACCTTTTTTCTTTAATAACTCTTTGTGACTACCGGTCTCTATTATATCACCATCCTTCATAACTAAAATCATGTCTGCATTCTTAATGGTTGATAAGCGGTGGGCAATAACAAAAGATGTTCTGTCTCTCATAAGTTCATCCATCGCTGCTTGTATCTGCCTTTCTGTTCTTGTATCTATCGACGATGTTGCCTCGTCCAGTATAAGCATAGGCTTATCGGCAATCATGGCGCGTGCAATAGTGATCTGTTGTTTTTGTCCCTGTGAAAGATTAAGCGAATCGGATAGTATTGTGTCGTACCCATGAGATAAAGTCTTAATAAAGTGGTGAAGCCCTACTGCTTTACAGGCAGATTGTAGCTGTTGCTCGGTAACATTAGGTGTAGAGTAAATTAAGTTTTCACGTAGTGTACCATCAAACACCCAGCTTTCCTGTAGAACCATGCAAAATTTGGAGTGCACCTCCTCGCGTCTTACATCATTAACCGAAACTCCATCCACCAATATATCACCACTGTTAATATCGTAAAATCGCATAAGCAGATTTACCATTGTAGTTTTACCGGCACCGGTAGGGCCTACTATTGCAACCTTCTGCCCCGGTTCTATCTTTGCACTAAAATCGTTAATAATTATCCTATCTGCATCATACCCAAAGCGTACATTTTTAAACTCAACAGCACCCTTAACATTTTCTAAGTTTCCGGCTTTTTGTGATTCGTCTGCCATATCCTGTTGTTCTAAAAATTCAAAAACCCTTTCAGCAGCAGCTGCACCAGATTGTAGGTTTTGCATTGCCTGTGCTATCTGTCCAAGTGGCTGTGTAAAAAGTCGGATATAGATCATAAATGCCACTATTACACCAAAGCCTATACTACCGTTAAGTGCTAGCAATGCACCTACTATACAAACTGCAACATAGCCAAGATTCCCTATAAAGGTCATCATCGGCATCATTAATCCCGATAAAGCCTGTGCTTTAAATGCGCTGTTCTTTAGTTTTTTATTAATCGCATCAAACACCTCTATCGCCTTTTTTTCTCCATTATAGGCCTTTAATACGGTATGTCCCGCATACATTTCCTCTATATGTCCGTTAATATCACCAAGGTGCTTTTGCTGCCCCTTAAAAAACTGCTGTGATGCCTTAATAACAGCCATCATAAATATAAATCCGATAAAGGTAGATGCAAGCGCTGTTATTGTTAAGGTTATGTTAGTAATCGCCATCATTATAACCGAGCCTACAAGCAGTGTTATCGACGATATAAATGTACCTACCGATTGTGTAAGTGATTGTCCCAATGTATCAACATCATTTGTAACACGTGAAAGCACGTCGCCCTTAGGTGTTTTAGAAAAGAAATTCATCGGCAGACGGTTAATTTTATCAATAATATCTGTCCTTAGTCTCTTTGCTACATCTTGAATTACTGTAGCTATCATAAGCCCCTGACTTATTGACAATACATAGCTTAGTGCATATACTAACGCCAGCAGAATACCGGCAGCAAATACTGCATCCATATTAATCCCTATATCAGGATTTGCCATAGAAGCGCTAACACCGGCCATTATCTCATCGGTTATCTTTGTTATCTGGTTCGGTCCCATTAATGTTAGGATAGACCCTAACATAGCAAATGCTATAGCCACAAAAAGCAGTGCTTTTTTGTTTTTACTGTAACCAACTACCTTTGCAATTACACCTTTAAAATCCTTTGCCTTCTCGGTGCTCATATTTGCACCCGGTCCACCACCGGTGCGACGAGGTTGCTTTTGTGAGCCGAGTTCATACTCTTTTCTTTCCATTATACAAGTTCCTCCTCTGATAGCTGTGATAATGCAATCTGTTTATAGACCGCACACTCTGCTAATAAGTCTTCATGTCTGCCAATACCTACAATCTCACCGTCCTCCAGCACAATTATCTGATCGGCATCTCTTATTGTACCGATACGCTGGCCGACTATAAGCCTAGTTGTACCTTTGCAATCCTCGTTTAGAGCCTTACGTAGTTTGCGATCGGTCTTATAGTCAAGTGCGCTGAACGAATCATCAAATATAAATATCTTCGGATCACGGTAGATTGCACGAGCAATCGATATACGTTGTTTCTGACCGCCGGATAGGTTTCTGCCCCCCTGTGCGATATATGCATCATAGCTATCCTCAAGCGCCTGCACAAAATCGTCCGCCTGTGCTGTCTCGATGGATGACAACAGATCATCTTCGTCGCCTAGTTTATCGTTTTCGCCATACTCTACATTGGATTTAATTGTTCCGGTAAAAAGTGTAGCCCGCTGTGAAACATAGCCAATCATGTTGTTAAGTGATTTTTTTTCATACTCCTTAACATTTATTCCGCCTACTAACACCTCACCTTCGGTTACATCATAAAATCGAGGGATAAGGTTTATCACGGTGCTTTTACCACAGCCGGTAGAGCCTATAAAGGCTACCACCTCCCCTTTTTTTGCCGTAAAGCTAATATTTTTAAGCACATAATCCTCGGCATCGGGATATCTAAAGCTTACATTTTTAAATTCAACCTCGCCATCCTTAGCGGCTAATGATTCGGTTATTTTTCCCGATATTATCTGCTCTTTAGTATCTAATATTTCGTTTATCCTACGAGCCGATACGCTAGCCCTCGGTAAAAGCATAAATACTATTACCAACATCATAAAGGAAAGTATAACCTGCATTGCATAGGAAGAAAACACAACCATATCGGAAAATAGCGTTATCTTGTCCATGCCTAATGCCTCGTTAATCACCACTGCACCCACAAGATATACCGCTAAGACTAATCCACTGCTTATCATCTGTATGCTGGGCATTAAAAAGGACATGGTTTTTGCAGTAAAGAGATTTGTTGATGTAAGTTTATCGTTAGCTGCTTCAAATTTTTCGCCCTGATATTCCTCTGCATTATATGCTCTTACTACGCTTAACCCATCCAGATGCTCTCTTGCAACCTTGTTTATATTATCGGTTAGCTTTTGGAGCATTTTAAATCTTGGTACCGCAAGAGAAAGACAGGTAGTTACAATTGCTAATAGCACAACCACCGCTATAGCGGTAACAATAGTCCATGCTTCGTTTTTGTCTGCGATCTTTATAATTGCCCATACAGCCGTGATAGGTGCCTTAATTAACATCTGCATGCCCAGCACAATGATCATCTGAACCTGTGTTATATCGTTAGTGGTTCTGGTAATAAGGCTTGATGTTGAAAATCCATTTATCTCACTCATCGAAAAGGATAAAACCTTATTAAAAACTCTGCCACGTGTAATAAATGAAAAGTTAGACGCTATTCTTGATGCAACTACAGCAACAACAATGGATATAGCTAAACTACCCAGCGCACATCCCAGCATCTTTGCCCCTGCAAGCAGTATATCCTGCATTGCACTGCCCTCGGTCTGCACTAACATGGTTATCTCGGACATATAGTCCGGTAATGTTAGATCGAACCATGTCTGTATGCAGGTTAAAACTACTACCGCCACGGCCAAAAACAGCTCTACCCTTGATAAATTTTTAAGTACCTTAAACATTATCTGCCCCCATTATGCCTTTCATATTCTCCTGCGCAATTTCTTTTATCCTATTTATATCATTTAACATCGAATTTATGTGTTCTAACCCAAATTCGTCCACTAGCTGTTCGGCCATCCTAAACATCTGATTACGTATTACACCGGAAAACCTCTTTCCCTCTTCGCTTAGGCATATTATAACGGCCCTTCCGTCACTGTTAGATGCAGCTTTTACTATTAGCCCCCTTTTCTCCATGGCTTTTAATATAACCGCCATTCTTGCGCTACTTATTTTCATATAGTCGCTGATATCCTTGGATTTAATCTCCCCCTTATTATCGTTTAGATATTTTAACACTGCAAATATTCCGGCATTACTGTTTCTTATCTCGTCAAACGAGTGTTCAGGCTTGTTTTGCTCCAATAGGTCAAGTAATGCTTTTACATCTTTTTTATCTGCCATTTTTCCCTCACATAATTAACTAACCCTGTTAGCATTATAACTTAGCTAACGGGGTTAGTCAAGTATATTTTATACATTTAACCAAAACTTCACAAAATAAAACCGAACATGCTTGTGTGCACATTCGGCTATAAGTATTTTATAATATCTGTATATGACACACGTTGTGAATCATAGCGTATTTCAACGAATCTGGCTAGCTGTTCTAAATCTTTTCTTTAACTAACAGGTCGTATTTTCTACATATTCTTTAGCTTTTCGTTTAGCGCAAGTATTGCAAAGGCTGTCTTTGCATCTTTAATCTCTAAACTTAGCACGGCCTTAACAGCATCTTTTAACGGCATCTTAAACACCGTTAATTCCTCGTCATCATCTAAATTTTGCTGTGCATCACATATGCCGGTTGCATAATAAACATATATTACCTCATCGCAATACCCGCATGTCGGTATAATATTACCAAGCAACTCTATCTTTGTTGCCTTAATGCCAGCCTCCTCGGTAAGCTCTCTTGCGGCAGCATGGGCAGGATCCTCCCCTACGTCCAGTTTACCTGCAGGTATCTCTATAATCTCTTCCCCTAACGCATATCTAAACTGCCTTATAAGGTATATCTCATTATTGTCATCGATCGCAATTACACCGGCGCCGCCCATATGCCTTACTACATCCCTATAGGCTGTACGGCCCCTATCGGTCTGCACCGTATCTTTATACACCTTAACAACACCGCCGGTATACACAAGCTCGCTGCTAATCTTCCTCTCCATCTAAGTGCTCCTTTGTTACAAGGCAAAAAACTTTTTCTATTCGGCGCTCGCTTACCTCTCGTACGGTAAAGCTAACACCACCATAATCTAATACTATCTGCTCGTCTTTTGATGGTATATGTCCAATCTTTGCAATTATGAATCCGGAAATAGTATCATAGTCCTCATCAACTTCATCGTCATCTTCCGGCATCTCTATATCAAGCTTTTCAAACAGATCCTCAAGCTCTACACCACCGTCACATAAAACGCCACCGTCAAGTTGCAAAAACTCCTCATCCTCGCTGTCATACTCATCCCAGATATTACCCACGATCTGCTCCAGTATATCTTCCATGGTAACAAGTCCGGATGTACCACCATACTCGTCCACGATTATGGCAACATGGGTGTGCTTTTCCCTAAGTTCAATCAACAGCTGTCTTACCTTGCAGCTCTCCGGAACAAATATCGGCTGCCTCATCACCTCATGTATGGGGCGGTCGGTACTGTCTTTAAGGTTAGCAAAGTCCGATAACATGTCCTTAATGTAAAGTATACCTACAATGTTATCCAATGTTTTTGAATAGACAGGAAGCCGTGAAAATCCCTCTTCAAGGGATAATTCCATTGCGTGCTGTATACTCTCGTTCATCTCCACCGCAGAAATCTCGGTTCGATGGGTCATAATCTGGATTGCTGTAACATCGGATAGCTCGAGTATGTTATCTATCATCTCGCTCTGTTCTGCATCTATAACATCATTTTCTCCGGCATCCAGCACCATCTGTTTAACAGCATCCTCGGTAACTGTTTTTTTTGCGGAAATAAAATATCTATACAGTATTATTCCGATTACAAGGCATAGAAAAAATGCCGTAGCAAAGCCAGCGGCAAAGGTC
>CAYJOX010000014.1:11541-17134 GCA_964371915.1 uncultured Oscillospiraceae bacterium | reverse complement strand
AGGTGCAAGGATAATGAGCCTAAGCGACCCGATGGCAAAGATGAGTAAATCCGATGCCAACGAGAACTCGAGGATACTGCTTACCGACGAGCCGGATGTTATAATGCGCCGTTTTAAACGTGCGGTTACCGATAGTAGCGGCCTTATAACCATGAGGGAGGACGGCCCCGGTGTGGCAAATTTAATGTCGATATACAGCGTTATAACCGGAAAAAGTTTTGAGGATATAGAGAGGGAGTTTGACGGCAAGGGCTATGGCGACTTTAAAAAGGCGGTAGGCGAGGCAGTATGTGAGGAGCTACGCCCGGTACAGCAGGAGTACAAGAGGTTGCTTGACGACCCGGGGACACTTGAGGATATACTTAAAAAGGGAGCAGAAAAGGCGGCCGAGGTTTCTGCCGTTGTTAAGGAGAGGCTTTACAAGACGATAGGGTTTTAAACCCACCTATAAATCCGATTCGGATTAATATTGTTATTTTGTCTATTGATTATCAATTTAAGGAAGTGAAATGAAAAAATTAACATTACTTGCATATCTGGGTGTAACGGTATTTTTTGCGTTTAACATACTGGTAAATGCAGTAAATCTAAATCCTATTTATCCCGCAACGGCGTTTTTTTACTGTGTTATTATAACGGTATATACAGGCATATTTATTCTAAGCAAAACAGGCCGAGAGCTGTTTGTTCAAAGCGAGGCCACCGGCAAGGTAGAGGTGGATTTTGAGGTAGGGAAAAAGGCCGGCAAGCTACCTATAATTATTATTGCCCTTGCATGGGGTGCGTATGCCGTTGTTACCGTTGCATCGATGGTGCTGTTTAACGTACCCGCATATCGTGATCAGATGCCGGACTATAAGATTGGGGATTTTAACGAGAATATTCAGGCTATAGACACATCCCAGATACCGATAGTAGACGAGCAGCTTGCCTACGAGCTTGCCGAGAAAAAGCTGGGCGAACGCCCTTCGCTCGGCTCACAGGTTACGCTGGGTGCACCTACTATTCAGACGGTTAACGATCAGCTGATGTGGGTTGTTCCGCTATACCACTCCGGCTTTTTCCAGTGGCTAACTAATATGGAGGGTACACCGGGATATATTACCGTTTCCGCTACCAACACACAGGATGTGGAGTATGTAGAGGAGTATAACGTTAAATACCAACCAAATGCATTTTTGTTTGATCAGCTCATGTTCCACACGAGATTTACGGCCGCACCCTTTACCGGTGTTACCGATTTTAGTTTCGAGCTGGACGATGATGGTAAACCGCACTGGGTTATTACAACCTATAAAAACAGATGGCTGTTCTCCCTGCCGGAGGCTACAGGTGTTATCGTTATGGATGCCACCACCGGCGAGAGTACACAGTATGGCATAGACGATATACCGCAGTGGGTAGACCGTGTACAGCCGGAGGAGTTTATAATAGAGCAGATTAATAATAAAGGCATTTATGTTCACGGTGTGTTTAACTTCTCGGATAGGGATAAATACCAGACATCGGATGGGCATATCATCGTCTACAACGAGGGGCGCTGCTACCTATTTACCGGAATTACCTCGGTAGGGGCGGACGAGAGTGCAATAGGCTTTGTAATGGTAGATATGGTAACTAAAGAGCCGATAATGTACCAGATGGCCGGCGCAACCGAGTATGCCGCACAGGGCAGTGCCGAGGGTAAGGTACAACAGTTTGGTTATTATGCAACCTTCCCGGTTATCATTAATATGGACGGTGTGCCGACCTATTTTATGACCCTAAAGGATTATGACGGGCTAATTAAACAGTATGCACTTGTATCGGTAAAGGATTTCCTTGTTGTGGGTGTAGGCGAGAGCGTGATAGAGGCACAGCAGAACTACCGCAAGGCACTGGCACAAAACCCGAATGCCGACCTATCACAGGGCAGTGGTTCTGAGCCGGAGGAGCTTACCGCAAATGTGCTAAGAATTGCGCAGGAGAATGATGCACAGCTGATGTACCGTATGATATTGGAAAATAACGAGGAGTTGTTGTTCAATATTGCCGCATCGGTATCGTCCGAGCTTGCAATAACCCAACCGGGAGATAGGGTTAAGATAGTGTTTGCCGATAGTAGCTCGACGCTTAAAACTGTAGAGGAGTTTGACAACCTAGAGTTTGATCAACAAACCGAGGATTAGAATGGGGTTAACCACCAAAGGCAATAATATACTACAAGCGGCAATAACGTTGGGGAAAAGGGATATTCCCTTTTGGGCCTATGCGGTTGTTGTGCTAGTGGCGGTAGGGGGCAGATTATTATTTGCCTCCCTTCAGCATATATTCCTAGCACTTCCTGCCCCTATAGACGATGGCCTGATGTACGAGGCGGCGCTTGCCCTTGTAAACGGAGAGTGGTTAGGGGAGTATGGATATCTAACACTAAGCAAGCATATGGGCTTTGCATTTTGGGAGGCGCTTTTACACCTGTTATCGGTGCCTATACTTGTGGGAAATCAGGCGTTTATTGCCATGGCCTGCCTATTAACGGTGTATGCACTCTCACCGGTTATAAAGGCAAGGCTTATGCGCCTATTACTGTTTTTGCTGTTGTTCCTAAGCCCCACCAACATTGCAGAGTTTACACTGCGCCCCTATAGAGATAGCATCTTCCCCGCAATCTGCCTTGTGGTGTTTGCCTGTTTTATAGGGGTGGCACTAAGGGTGAAGTTGCCGCTTAAAGAAAGCATCCCCTACCTTACGATAGGGGGATTCATGTTGGGGTTTGCCTATCTAAGCAGGGAGGATGGATACTGGCTTTTGCCGTTTACGGTTGTTGCCGGAGTTGTAACTATAATCTACCTCGTGAAGATGGAGCAGGGGACGATGGTTAGGCTTTTAAGCCTATTGCTTCCCTATATTATAATGGCGGCCATGATAATATGATACAGCTATATGAACCTTGTTCAGTGTGGAAGGTTTATAGTGAGCGATTTTTCTTCCGGAGAGTTTTCGGCCGTCATAGGTGCTATGTCAAGGGTTGCCCCTACCGAAGAAGAAAGTTGGTGGAGCGACGATAAGATAAGCATCCCGAGGTCTGCCCGAGAGCAGATATACGATGCCGTACCGGAGTTTGCGGTGCTAGAGGAATATCTTGAGGGGGAGGATTTTTTTAACCGCTACGGTTATGTACAGACTAACCCTACAACCGAAGAACAGTATATAGATTATTCCTCCGGTGGATTTTACTGGGCGCTACGCCATGCCGCACAGCTAGAGGGCGTTTATGATGATGCGATAAAGGCAGAGCAATATTGGCAAGATCTGGCGGATGAGATTAACGCTCTATGTGATAACGGCACACTGCCATCACGCTTTGGGGAGCGTAGCTCCACCATGCCGCCGATACGTGCAGGCTATATCTTGCCGGTTATAGTGGAGACGTTTTACGGCTTTTGGTATGCCCTAACATTTCAGGATACCTCCTGCTATATGGATTACAGGACGTTCGGGGAGCCGGCCGATATTCTGGCGATGGAGGAGTTCCTGCATCAGGATGCAAATGTGGCTGCGGTTGCAGGCGGTACAGAGCCATACTACCACCCTATAAACCTTTTAGCCTATAAAGCTATGGATGTTTTTCGGCTGCTTTATATGGTTTTGGTTCCTATAGCATTTGTAGTTGCCGTAGCCGTGCAGTGTAGGCGGGGCGTTTGGCTTGTAAAGCAAAAACTAAAGCTCGATGAGAATTTGTTGCTGTGGCTCATCTCTTTTGGTATAGTTATGATGGCGCTGTTTAGATGTGGTATTATAGCGTTCGTTCAGGTTGCCAGCTTTACAATAGGCACCTATTCGATGTACCTCGGCCCTGTTCATCTACTCGTACTGCTTTATATAGGAATAACCTTTTTTACAAAAAATAATATGAAAGGATCTGTATGATTTATAACGGTAAGGAGATAAAAAAACTTGGCTTTGGCCTTATGCGCCTACCCATGATAGAGGATGAGGTGGACATAGAGCAGACAAAGCAGATGGTAGATGTTTTTTTAGAGGGAGGGTTCACCTATTTTGATACAGCCTATGGCTACCTAAACGGTAAATCGGAGGAGGCTATAAAGGTTGCACTGGTTGACCGTTACCCAAGAGAAAGTTATCAGCTCGCGACAAAACTGCCTGCATGGGCGGGCGCAAAGAGTGCCGAGGAGGCGAGGCAGATGTTTTTTACATCGCTGGAGCGTACCGGTGCCGGTTACTTTGATTTTTACCTGCTACATAACCTTGGTGGCGGTAGGACACAGTGCTTTGAGGATTATAACCTATGGGAGTTTGCGAAGGAACAGAAGGAAAAAGGGCTTATTAAAAAGCTCGGATTTTCGATGCACGATACCGCCGATACCCTCGAGACGATACTTGCAAAACATCATCAGGATGTAGATTTTGTTCAGCTGCAGATAAACTACGCAGATTGGGATGATTCGATAGTTCAATCCGAAAAGTGCCTCGGGGTTGCCGCTAAATACGCAAAGCCGGTTGTAGTGATGGAGCCGATAAAAGGAGGGGTTCTTGCTAACCCTCCGCAGCAGGTAGACGATGTGTTAAAAGCCGCCGATGCACAGCAGAGCGGCGCAGGTTGGGCGCTTAGATTTGCAGCATCACAGGAAGGGGTGCTTACCGTTTTAAGCGGTATGTCTACCCTTGAGCAGATGCAGCAGAATGTAGAAACCTTTAAAACGTTTACCCCGTTAGATGAAAGGGAGTATGAGACGATAGCAAAGGTGCAGGAGATACTAAAAGGCATACCTAACGTACCATGTACAAGCTGTAGATACTGCGTGAAGGATTGCCCGATGAGTATCGAAATACCGATAATGCTCGGTGCACTTAACACAAAGATAATGTATAATAACGATGCGGCCGCGGCAGGCTGGGCAGGCTTTGGCAGGATGCTTGGCGGTAAGGCTGGCGACTGTGTGGAATGTGGCGGATGTGAGGCGGTATGTCCACAATCGATAAAGATTACAGAGGAGCTTAAAAGGGCGGCAGAGCTGTTCGAGGCAGATTTGTAATAATATCAATACTATAAACTATATGTATAAAACATTGCGTGGTTTTAAGCCATGCAATGTTTTATACATATAGCTAAGCTAGCCCTTGCAATAGTGGCCAACAAGGAGTATAATTGATTTAATAAATCAATCATACGGCGATTGGGGGATGAATATGATTTTTAAGGTCGAGGGTAACGAGTTTGCATTAACGCATAACGAAAAGACAATCCTAAAACATAGCGTTGATAACCCGCTTATCTATATAGGGGAGGGGCAGGATAGGCTTTCGGTCAACTCCGGCCACTATTCGCTGGATAGGTATACCGTTAAAAGGTTGCCGCTACATCTAAAAGATATAGACGGCAAGGATGGCCGTTATAGCGTAAACTTTGATGATATAGTTTTAGCAAATTTCTGTATAGATGGCGATGCGGTTACGATAAAGCTTAGCCTGCTACAGGAGGGGTATAATAGGTTTTGGATCAGGGTTTTATCACAGCCAGAGGAAAAGCTGTTCGGCCTTGGTGAGCAGTTTTCCTATCTAAACCTAAAGGGGCGGAACTTCCCTATATTTA